>DAIDTZ010000462.1 GCA_027456925.1 Nitrospirota bacterium | reverse complement strand
ATTCAGTTCTTCCGAGATTATCTCAAATATTTTTTCCGCCCCCATGTAAAAATCAGCCATGAACGATGCTTTGACCCGCAGTTGATATTTGTCCATATGCTCCCGATACAGATCGATAAATTCACGATATTCTTTCATGATCCGTGAAATCCGTTCCAATTCTGCGAGAATCTCGGCGCCTGTTCGTTTCAGGAAGAGTTCATCTTTTTTCATGGAGCACCATCCCTTTCATGGCCTGTTCCATCATCTCCAACGTAGCATCCTCAAGGGGGATGATGTCGATGTCGAATTCATCGGACAGCAAAAGCAGTTCTCCTACGGCTTGAAAATAAAGTTTGCCGGAAATTCCCTCCACGCAGAGATCGATATCAGAATGGACTCCAAAGCGGTTTTTATCGATGAGCGATCCTATCAGGACGATCTTCCGAGCATGATATTTTTTTACGAGAATATCCGCGGCCTTTTTCAGTACAGCAAGCGCATCAGAGAACCTCTGTTTTCGGGTTGCCGCTATGCGCGATTTCGTTATTGTTAAGGTTACCATCTCGCCCTCTAATGCATTGCGTACTCTGTATCGACATTATACCACGCCGGCCTTCAGCAAATCGTGGAGATGGATGACCCCTTCCGGTTTCTTGTCCGGCCCGGTAACGATGAGACAGGTGATGGAATGTTTCTCCATAATGGACACGGCCTCAGCGGCCAGGGAATCTTTATTTGCCGTTTTCGGTTTCGCGGTCATGATGTCTTCGGCCTTCTTGATGAGCAGGTTCTCGCCGGTCTTTTCGGTTTTTTCCATCCAGCGGCGGAGGTCTCCGTCGGAGATCACTCCCACGAGTTTTCCCTCGGCATTCACCACGGCGGTCACGCCCATCTTTTTCGACGAGATCTCATAAATGGCGTCCTTGATGAGCGTCGCTTCGGAAACGATGGGAATTGCCTCTCCGATATGCATGAGGTCGCGAACGCGGAGCAGGAGCTTTTTACCGAGCGCGCCTCCGGGATGGAAACAGGCAAAGTCTTCTTCCCTGAACCCCCGCTGGTCCAGAAGCGCAACCGCCAGCGCGTCTCCCATGGCCAGGGCGGCCGTGGTGCTTGCCGTGGGCGCAAGTCCGAGCGGGCAGGCTTCTTCCTTTACCCCCACATTGATAACCACGTCGCTGTTCTTCGCGAGCGTGGATTCAATATTGCCGGTCAGGGCGATGATCTCGATCCCGAGCCGCTTGAGCGAAGGCAGCATGCGCGAGAGCTCGTCGGTTTCGCCGCTGTTGGACAGCGCGATCACCGTGTCTCCCCTCATTACCATGCCGAGGTCTCCGTGGATGCCCTCGGCCGGGTGCAAAAAGAGCGCGGGCGTGCCCGTTGAGGCCAGCGTGGCGGCGATCTTCTTTCCGATCAGGCCGGATTTCCCCATGCCGGTAACGACCACACGGCCTTTGCAAGCCAGGATCATCCGGACGGCTTTGGCAAAGTTGTCGTCGATCCTGTCAATCAGGGCCGCAACTGCATCGGCTTCTATTCTGAGGACCCTTTTTGCTTGTTGAATGGACATAGTTATTTGTAGTTTTGAGTTTTGAGTTTTGAGTTCTTAGTTCTTAGTTTTAAGTTCACAGCTCTGAGTCCTAGGCTTAGGTTTAAACTCAACACCCAAAACTCAAAACTGCCTTTTCACTATGTTATCTATCTCCCGGGCCTGTTTCAGCAACGCGGGGAGTTCATCGAGGCTCAGCATATTCGGGCCGTCGCACAATGCCTCGTCAGGGCAGGCATGGACTTCCATGAACAGGGCGTCTACGCCCACGGCAACCGCGGCGCGCGTCAGGTGCGGTACGAACTTCCGGTCCCCCGAGGACGCGGTCCCGCCTGCTCCCGGAAGCTGCACGGAATGGGTCGCGTCGAACATCACGGGATAGCCGAACTCGCGCATAATGGGAAGCGCGCGCATGTCTGCGATCAGGTTATTGTAGCCGAAGGACACGCCCCGCTCGGTTATAATGATATTCTCATTGCCCGTGGCCGCGGCCTTCTCAGCCGCGTTCCTGATGTCCCAGGGCGCGAGAAACTGGCCTTTCTTGATATTGACCACTTTCCCGGTTTTTGCCACTTCCATCACAAAGTCCGTTTGCCGGCACAGAAAGGCCGGGATCTGGATGATGTCGAGGACTTCCGCCGCCGGCGCGATCTCTTCAAACCGGTGCACGTCGGAAAGAACGGGCAGGTCCAGTTCCCTTGCCACGCGCCGGAGGATCTGAAGCCCCTGCTTCAGGCCCGGCCCCCGGTACGATTTAAAGGAACTCCTGTTCGCCTTGTCATAGGATGATTTAAAAATGAACGGGATGCCGAGGTCCGACGTCATTTTTTTAAGCCGCGTTGCCGCGTCCAAAGTCGCGCCTTCGGACTCGATGGCGCAGGGCCCCGCGATCAGGACGAATGGATTGTTCCCGCCGATCTTGACGCCCCTGATGTTGATTTCTCTGGTCAATGTATTGCTTCCTTAAGTTCCGAGTCTTTTTATTTGCGTTCTGGGCTAAGTGGGAATGCCAACTCAAAAGTGATATGGTTCACAGCTGCCGGTAAGCTGAACAATGTTGTACAGATTCAATAGTTCATACCAAACCAGCAATGATCTCGGAAAAACGGCGCAAATCATCAAGACCGGTTTGCAGAAAATCATATACTGACCCGTAATCTATCTTCCAATACATATGCACGAGCATATTGCGGAAACGCGCCGTTTTCTGAAGGCGCTCCGACAAATCCCGGGGAACGACACCGGCGCCTGCGAGGATCTCAAAACACTCAGCATATTCCTCGGGGACCCGCTTGAGGCGCTTTGCGCTTACATGGTAACAAAGGTTCAAGCAGGCCTCGATCGCCGTTAACAGGCGATAGGATGCGATGTCCTGCGTGTCACGGTCGGCCAGGAACGCCTCTTTCTTTATTTCGCGGATTCGTCCAAGACGCTCCAGTGATTCTTCGATTTCCTGACACCGGGTGCGTATGAGTTCCTGGTTTAATGTCATGCGGCAAAGGCCTCTTTGATCCCTCTGCGGATAAGCGGCTTAAGGTCCAGGTATCTCATGACAGTGCTTTCCACGACCTGCGACATCAAATTTTCATCCCGGACAAAAAAAGCGAAACATCGAATAACATGGTATAAGAACGGGATCGGCGCAAAATTCAGGACGGCAACGTCTACCGGCAGCTTCGTTTTTTTGCTGAGATCATATGCCATATCCAAAGAGTATCTTGTCGCGGCTTCTTTGCTTATCCCGGTCACATAGACGCCTACATCGATGTCGTGAACTATGACGTCGGTCCCCTCTGCAAAAGAGCCATACACGTAGGCAAAAACGACGTTGCTTCGATCCTTTACAGCATCGGTAAGCTGCTTTATGATGAGCTCTTTTTTCTCACGAGATAAGTGGTACGTTTTCGTCTTCATGATTTTTCTTACTGAAGCTGCCGCACCGCTCCGCCATCTCGGTTATACATGCCCATGCGTACCCCGTGGTCCCGCGTCAATAGCACAGCCTATGAACTTTTCTTTTTCAGCGCCGCGCCGATGAATGCCGTGAAGAGCGGGTGCGGCCTTCTCGGCGTTGATTTAAACTCAGGATGGAACTGGCATCCGAGGAACCAGGGGTGGCCCTTCAGCTCGATAATCTCCACCAACGCGCCGTCGGGAGAGACGCCGCTGATCACGAGGCCTGCAGCCTTGAGCGATTCGAGATATTTGTTGTTGAATTCATAGCGGTGACGGTGCCGTTCGGAAATCTCATCCTTCCCGTAGGCCTGATGGGCGAGGGTGCCTTTTTCCAGCTTGCAGGGGTAAGCGCCCAGGCGCATGCTGCCTCCCTTGTCGCTCGAAAGGTCCCTCTTCTGGATGGTCTTGTTCCGGTAATCGTACCATTGCTCGATAAGGTAAATCACGGGATGGGGAGTTTTCAGGTCGAACTCCGAACTGTTCGCGTTCTGGAGCCGGGCAAGGTCGCGGGCGACCTCGATAACGGCGCACTGCATGCCGAGGCAGATGCCGAAGTACGGGATCTTGTTTTCCCGGGCATACTTGACCGTGGCGATTTTCCCCTCGACCCCGCGGACGCCGAACCCGCCGGGGACCAGGATGCCGTCCATGCCCTTGAGCATTTCCGCAGCGCCCCTGCTCTCGATCTCTTCGGAGTCCACCCAGTGGATGTTCACCCTCGCGTCGTTGGCGACGCCGCCGTGCGTCAAGGCTTCACAGAGGCTCTTGTACGCTTCTTTGAGGTCGATGTATTTCCCCACCAGGGCGATAGTGACGTTCTTCGCCGGATGTTTTATGCGCTCGATGATCGCTTTCCACGTCTTCAGGTCGTGGTTGGAGACCTTGAGGTCCAGGAGCTCCACGATCCGGTCGTCTATCCCCTCTTCATGGAGATGGATCGGGACTTCGTAGATCGTTTCCACGTCCCGGGCCGTGATGACCGCGTTTTCGTCCACGTTGCAGAACAGCGCGATCTTGCGCTTCATGTCCTTCGGGATCAGGCGGTCGCTCCGGCAGACAAGGATATTCGGCTGGATCCCGATGGACAGGAGTTCCTTCACGCTGTGCTGCGTGGGCTTGGTCTTGAGCTCGTCAGCGGCCTTGATGTAAGGCACGAGGGTAAGGTGAACATAGAGTACGCACTGCTTGCCGAGGCTGTACCGGAGCTGCCGGATGGCTTCGAGGAACGGCAGGCTTTCGATGTCGCCGATGGTGCCGCCGATTTCCACGATCACGACGTCTTCGTCGTCCGCCAGGTCGGTGATGGCGCGCTTGATCTCGTCGGGGATGTGGGGCACCACCTGGACGGTGCCGCCGAGGTAGTCGCCTCTCCGCTCTTTGGTTATGACGTTGTTGTAGATCCTGCCGGAAGTGAAGTTGTTCCGCTGGCCGGTGATGACGTTGGTGTAACGTTCGTAATGACCGAGGTCGAGATCGGTCTCCGCGCCGTCGTCGGTCACGTACACTTCACCATGCTGGAACGGGCTCATCGTGCCGGGATCGACGTTGATGTAGGGATCGAGCTTCAGGAACGTTACCTTGAGCCCACGCGCTTCGAGCAGCGCGCCGATCGAAGCAGCGGCGAGGCCCTTGCCAAGCGACGAGACCACGCCGCCGGTGACGAAGATATATTTTGTTTCTTTCTTTTTCTTTTCCATGGCAGGTCTCAACTTTCTTCAAGACGAGTTAGTATTTTACCCAAATCGCCTGGGATGTCAACACCAAAGGATTCGTGCCTGGTCACAATAACCTTGATGCTGTGCCCGTGCTCAAGCGCGCGGAGCTGTTCCAGTTTTTCCAGGGCTTCAAGAGGAGTCTGGGGCATTGCCGCATAGGCCAGGAGGAATTCGCGGCGATACACGTAGAGGCCGATATGCTTGTACATGGCGCCCGTTCGCAACAGCTCGGCCGGCGACCCCTTGTCCGACCACTGGTCCCGGTCCCAGGGAATGGGCGCCCGGGAAAAGTAGAGCGCGAAGTTATTTTTATCGAAAACCACTTTCACGACGTTCGGGTCAAAGGCCTCGTCGCGGCGCTCGAGCTTATTGCAGAGCGTTCCCATGGGGATGGAAGCATCCTTGATAAGGGGCTGGATCGCCTGGTCGATCATCTCCGGCTGGATCAGGGGCTCGTCTCCCTGGACATTGACCACGAGCTCGCAGTCCAGCTTCCGGGCAACCTCGGCGATCCGGTCCGTACCGGTCTGGTGCGACGACGAGGTCATGATCGCGTCACCGCCAAAGGCGGACACCGCCTGCATGATCCGCTCGTCATCGGTGGCAACTACCACGCGGCCGACCAATCGTGAGCGTTTCGTGCGCTCGTAGACCCACTGGATCATCGGTTTTCCCTTGATCGGGACGAGTGCTTTGCCGGGAAAGCGGGTGGACCCGTAGCGCGCCGGGATGATGGCGACGATTGAAGTTCGATTGTCAGTCATAAGCCTGTCGGCAGTATGCATAGAGCATGGTGCATGGCGCATAGTGTAAAACCCTCTGCCCTATGCACTCTGCCTTTACATCGCCAGTTCCTTCCTGAAATATTCGATGGTCCTCGTCAAACCATCGGTCACCGACACGGCCGGTTTCCACCCGAGCTTTTGGCCGGCGAGCGTTATATCGGGCTGCCGCTGCCTCGGGTCGTCGGAGGGGAGCGGCTTGTAGGCGATCTTCGATTTCGAGCCTGTCATGGCGATGATTTTTTGGGCGAACTCGAGAATGGTATATTCTTCCGGGTTCCCGAGGTTCACGGGCCCCGTAAAGTTCTCGCTGTCCATCATGCGGACCATGCCTTCGACGAGGTCGTCGACATAGCAGAACGAGCGCGTCTGCGAACATTTGCCGTAGACCGTGATGTCCTCGCCTTTCAGCGCCTGGATGATGAAGTTGCTCACGACCCGTCCGTCGTCAGGCAGCATACGCGGACCGTAGGTATTGAAGATGCGGATAATTTTGATGTCGACTTTATTCTGGCGGTGGTAGTCCATCATCAGGGTCTCGGCCACCCGCTTGCCCTCATCGTAACAGCTTCTGATGCCGATGGTGTTTACGTTGCCCCAGTAGTCTTCTTTTTGAGGATGCATTGCAGGATCGCCGTACACCTCCGAGGTCGAGGCAAAGAGGATCCTTGCTTTTGCCCGTTTTGCAATGCCGAGCATGTTTATGGTGCCGAGCACGTTGGTTTTGATGGTTTTAATGGCATTGTACTGGTAATGGATCGGCGAAGCGGGACAGGCTAAGTGATAGATCTTGTCCACTTCCAGCAGGATGGGGATCGTAATATCATGACGAATCAGATCGAAATTCGGGTTATTCAATAAGTGCCGCACATTCTTCTTTCTGCCCGTAAAAAAATTATCCAGGCAGATTACTTCATCGCCTGCTGCAAGCAGCCGTTCGCAAAGATGCGATCCCAGAAATCCGGCTCCGCCGGTTACGAGTATTCTCATGATTTCCCCTCAATTAACTAACTGCGCATGGAGCAGAGCGCAGAGAGCATAGGGCGCAAAAAAAAGTTTACGCTATGCCCTCTGCCCCATGCTCTTTGCTCTTTGCCCTCTGCGTTCTTCCTATTTTCTGCCGATCCCGTAATAGGTAAACCCGAGCTTCCGCAGTTCTTCCTGGTTGTAGATATTTCTGCCGTCGAAAATGACCGGTTTGTTCATGATTCTTTTCATCTTCTGGAAATCAGGCGTGCGGAATTCGTTCCACTCGGTCACGACCGCAAGAGCGTCGGCATCTCGAAGCGTGTCGTAGCCGTCCTCATGGAACTCGATCCGGTTTTTGAAGATTTTGCGCGCTTCGGACATCGCCACCGGGTCATGGGCCTTGACCTCCGCCCCGGCCCGAAGAAGGCTGTTGATGATGACGACCGAAGGCGCCTCGCGCATGTCGTCGGTCCGCGGCTTGAACGAAAGGCCCCATAGGGCGATTGTTTTGCCTGCAAGCGGTTTCGCGGTCTTTGTTTTCTTGCTGTTCGATGAAAAATGCTTCACGATCAGGGATGAGAGCATTGCTTTCTGACGCTCGTTGACCAGGTCGACTGATTTCAGCACTTTTGCGTCAACGCCGCTGTCGTGCGCGGTCTGGATGAGCGCTTTTACATCCTTGGGAAAACAGGAACCGCCGTAGCCCACGCCCGGGAACAGGAACTCGAAACCGATCCTGCGGTCGAATCCCATGCCTTTCCGTACGCTGTCGATGTCCGCTCCAAGGGCCGAGCAAATGACCGCCATTTCATTGATAAAGGAGATTTTTGTTGCGAGCATCGCATTCGACACATATTTGGTCATTTCCGCGCTTTTAACGTCCATAAGCAGGATCGGTTTCCCGGTCCGCACAAAGGGAGCGTAGAGTTCCTGCATCATTTCCGCGGCCCTGGGGCTGTCCGCGCCGATGACCACCCGATCGGGCTTCATGAAGTCCTCGATAGCGGCCCCCTCTTTCAGGAATTCCGGGTTGGAGACCACGTCAAATCTGTGCTTTGTCCCGGCTGCCACGGCTGCTTTGACTTTTTCAGCCGTGCCGACGGGTACGGTGCTCTTATTGATCACGACCTTGTAGCCGTTCATGAATTTGCCGATTTCCCGGGCTGCGTTGATCACGTATTTGAGGTCGGCTGAGCCGTCCTCACCCGGGGGCGTGCCGACGGCAATAAAGATGATTTCCGAACTTTTTATTGCCTGGGACATGTCCGTGGTAAAAGACAGGCGCTCGCTGGCCGCGTTTCGCTTGATCAATTCTTCAAGACCCGGTTCGTAGATAGGAACCATGCCGGAGTTCAGCATTTCGATCTTTCGAGCGTCTATGTCCATGCAGATGACGTCATTGCCGCTCTCGGCAAGACAGGTGCCTGTTACGAGACCGACATAGCCGGTTCCGATTACTGATATTCTCATTCTTCTCCCCTAAATAAGTTCTTGGTTCATGGCTGATTGCTCATGGTTTATAATTAATGGAACTATGAACCATGAACCATGAACTATGCGCTATGAGCTGACATCACTCCCTGCCGGTGTAGTTCTTTTCGATCCACTTCGTATATGCACCGCTTCTGATATTGCCGACCCAGGCCCTGTTGTCGAGGTACCAGGCAATGGTCCGGCGCAGAC
>DAIDTZ010000461.1 GCA_027456925.1 Nitrospirota bacterium | reverse complement strand
GGTGATAACCGCCGTTTTGGCACGGGCGAACTTCTCGTGCAACTCATCAATTGCTTCTTTTTTGTCCTGCTTATTCACACGTTCCTCCTTTCTTTCAAGAATTCCCGATGACCAGCCCGGAAATCTCAAAAGAAAGCGGCGTCGTTAACGTTCTTTCTTTTAGCCGGGTCTCGGCAGGCTCCGTTTAGGGAAATTAAACCGAAAAGAAAGGTCGCATTTTCTTTTTCAGTGCCTGCTGTCTCGGACCGTATCCCTCGTTTCGAGGGATCGACCTTTTACAATACTATAATTCTACAATTATCTATCATTGAAACAAGCAACATGCATGACACGCAATTACTTGGTTTCCTGATTATTTTATCCGGATATCTTCTCTATGGCTGCTGTATCGATCTTAACCCCCGGCCCCATGGTTGTGGAGACCGTCGCGCTCCTGACATACTCGCCTTTGCTTGATCCTGGTTTTGCCTTCAAGATGGACTCAAGGACGGCCTTAGCATTGTCCACAAGTTTATTTTCTTCAAAGGACGCTTTGCCCACTGGAACGTGAACGATGCCTGCCTTTTCCACGCGGTACTCGACCTTACCAGCCCTGATTTCCTTGACGGCCTTGGCAATGTCGAACGTCACCGTGCCCGTTTTCGGGTTCGGCATCAACCCGCGCGGACCCAGCACCTTGCCGAGCCTGCCCACGAGTCCCATGATATCCGGCGTTGCCACGACGGTATCAAAATCCGTCCAACCTTCTTTCGTAATCTTATCAGCAAGGTCTTCAGCGCCCACATAATCGGCGCCGGCATCCCTTGCTTCCTTGTCCTTCTCGCCTTTGGCAAACACCAATATTTTTACTTTTTTCCCGGTGCCGTGCGGTAAAACAACTGTTCCCCGCACCATCTGGTCCGCCTGCTTGGGATCCACGCCGAGCCTGACCGCAAGGTCAACAGTCTCGTCGAACTTTGTTCGCGCTGTTTTCTTGGCAAGACCGACTGCCTCTTCAACGCTGTACATTTTAACCGGATCCACCAGTGCCGCTGCCGCTTTAAACTTTTTCCCTGCCATGGTTCCTCCTCGCGGTGTTAGCGGCCGTTGTCGGCCTCCCGCAATATTTAAGCTCGAAAAATGCTGTTAGTCGGCAATTTCCAGACCCATGCTCTTTGCCGACCCTTCAATCATGCGCATAGCCGACTCAACGGTTGCCGCATTGAGGTCGGGAAGCTTGGTCTGCGCGATCTCCTTGATCTGGGCGCGCGTCACCTTGCCGACTTTATCCTTGTTCGGAACACCTGATCCCTTAACGATCCCTGCGGCCTTTTTGAGAAGTTCGGCTGCCGGCGGCGTTTTCGTGATAAACGTAAATGACCGGTCGGAGTAGACCGAAATGATGACGGGAACGATGGTCTCGCCCATCTTCTGGGTCCTGGCGTTGAACGCCTTGCAGAACTCCATGATGTTGACACCGTGCTGACCGAGCGCGGGACCTACCGGCGGCGCCGGGTTAGCCTTTCCTGCGGGTACCTGAAGCTTGATTTTCGCTGTAATCTCTTTAGCCATCTCTATACTCCTGTATGTTTTTTAACGCTCTTTTGTCTTTTATAGTAATGATGAATCCCAGATTATGCTTTGACTTCCTTTTCCCGCTCCACCTGAAGGAACTCCAATTCAACGGGCGTCGAGCGCCCGAAGATGCTCACCATCACCCGAAGCCTGCCGTGCGCGGGGTTGACATCCTCGACGGTCCCGATAAAACTGCTGAACGGACCGTCGATAACCCTGACCCGATCGCCTTTCTGGTAGGCATGCTTGGGCTGGGTAGGAGCCACCGCACCCTCTTCGGTCTGTTTGAGGATGGTCTTCACTTCTTCTTCGGAGAGCGGCGTCGGGTTCGTACTCCCCCCGACAAATCCGGTCACCTTTGGCGTTTCCTTGATAATATGCCAGGTATTGTCGTCCATCTCCATTTCGACGAGAATATATCCGGGGAAAAATTTCCGCTGTGACTTGCGTTTTTTGCCGGCTTTGATGGACAGGACCTCTTCGGTCGGGACAAGAATCTGGCCAATTTTTTCCTGGAGGTTGAGTTTGGAGACCATCTCCAGAACGCTGGCCTTCACCTTGTTCTCAAAACCTGCATACGTATGGACTACAAACCAGTTCATCGGCATAATTATCTCTACTTAAAGGCAAGGGTCATCATTTTGCCCAACCCCATATCTACCAGTCCCAGGAAAAAGGCGCATATCAGTACGGTGATGATCACCACCCAGGTAGAACCTATGACCTCCTTCTTTGTCGGAAACACAACCTTCTTGAGTTCCAGCTTTACCTCTTGGTAGAAATCCACCAGCTTCTTGAACATTCGGCGCCTCTTTCTTCACAGAATTCTGGGAAAATGGCAGGCCAGGAGGGACTCGA
>DAIDTZ010000460.1 GCA_027456925.1 Nitrospirota bacterium | reverse complement strand
GGGGAACGGAGGTCGCGCCGAAAGTCAAGGACGTGGAGAAGATGGTCGTTCGCGGCGTGCCTTTTGTTGAGATCATCAGGACGGCAAAGGAGAAGAACGCGGACCTGATCGTCATCGGCACCCACGGCAGGACGGGCATCGACCACATGCTCTTCGGGAGCACTGCGGAGAAGGTGGTGCGCAAGGCGGCCTGCCCGGTTTTGACGGTGCGAATTGCGGGAAAGGAATTTAAGATGCCCTAGGGATTTCGGTAGTTGAATTGCGGATTTTAAAAGGGCAGGCTTTCGCCTGCCCTTTTCGTTTACTGTCCCAAAAGCGTCGTGAAGGTATCGTGGTGCCCCTCTTCCTCGGAGAGGATCTCTTCAAACAAGAGTCTCGTGGTCTCGTCCCCCTCGGAAGCTGCCTGTTTGATGATGTCCTTGTACAGGGTAATGGCCTCTTCCTCGGCCTTGGTGTCTGCTTTCAGCATCTGCACCGGGTCGCCGCCCGTCGCAATAGGAGCCGGCTTGGTGGTGGGATTGACATCGAAGTAGAACAGCCGCTCGGCGATTTTCTCCGCATGCTTCATCTCGTCCATGGACACCTTCTCGAACACGCCGGAAAGCGATTCAGCGTTCATTCCCTTCACCATCACGTGGTGCCACATATACTGCACGATCGCCTGGAGCTCGCCTGCTATTGCCTGGTTCATCATTTCCGTTAATTTGGGACTCGCCTTCTGTACCATGATCTGTGCCTCCTTCGTGGGGTTGGTATGAGCTATGTTGAGCGTCATCGTGATGAAGAGAACGTTGATGCGTTTTGCCAGATATAGTAACTATAGCACGGGAAAGGAAGGTTTGCAAAAAAGGAGGGTGTCGCAGTGCACGGCGATTTGCAAATTCCAGTTGCCTTAGGCGGCTTCTTGAAATATAATGTCGCGGACAATCAATCATTAGTTTAAGGAGCATGAACAAGCATGGGCAGGAATTTAGTTTATAAAATATTGGCATCTCACCTGGTCGAGGGAAAACTCGAAGCCGGTGCCGAGATTGCAATAAAAATCGACCAGACGCTGACGCAGGACGCGACCGGCACCATGGCCTATCTCCAGTTCGAGGCCATGGATGTGCCCCGGGTCAAGACCGAGCTCTCGGTAAGTTACGTAGATCATAACACGCTCCAGGACGGGTTTGAGAACGCCGATGACCACCGCTATCTGATGACCGTGGCTTCGAAGTACGGCATTCTTTATTCGAAAGCAGGCAACGGCATCTGCCACCAGGTTCATCTCGAGCGCTTCGGCAGGCCGGGCAAAACGCTCCTCGGCTCCGACTCCCACACGACCACTGGCGGCGGCATCGGCATGATCGCCATCGGCGCGGGCGGGCTGGACGTGGCCGTGGCCATGGGCGGCGGACCGTTCTATTTGACCTGCCCGAAAGTGGTAAAGGTGAATCTTGTGAACAGGCTCCAACCATGGGTCTCTGCCAAGGATGCGATCCTCGCGATCTTGAGGATACTCACGACCAAGGGCAATGTGGGCACCGTGATCGAATACGGCGGCGCCGGGGTTAAAACGCTCTCCGTGCCGGAGCGCGCGACAATTACGAACATGGGCGCCGAGCTCGGCGTGACCACCTCGGTCTTTCCGAGCGACGAGATCACGAAGGCCTTCCTCAAGGCCCAGCGCAGGGAATCGGAATGGACCGCGCTCGCTGCGGACGTTGATGCACAGTATGATAAGGTGATTGACCTCGATCTCAGTACCGTTGAACCGCTCATGGCAAAACCCCATTCTCCGGACAATATCGGGACCGTGAAGGAACTCGCGGGAACGAAAGTAGACCAGGTCATGGTCGGCTCCTGCACCAACTCCTCCTTTCGCGATCTCATGATCGTGGCGTCATTGCTCAAGGGCAGGCGGGTGTTTCCCGACGTGAGCTTCGGCGTGGCACCGGGGTCCCGCCAGGTGCTTGAGATGATCGCAAAGAACGGCGCGCTTGCCGACATCGTTTCCGCAGGCGCGCGGGTGCTTGAATCAACCTGCGGCTTCTGCATCGGTGCTGGCCAGGCGCCGAAGACCGACGCAATTTCCATCCGCACCAGCAACAGGAATTTCGAAGGCCGCTCGGGCACGAAGAGCGCAAAGGTCTTTCTTGCGAGCCCCGAATCCGCTGTGGCCGCGGCCTTGACCGGCGGCATCATGGACCCGCGCGACCTCGGCATTCCCTATCCCGAGATCACGATGCCCGAGCAGTTCTGGATCGACGACACCATGATCCTGCCTCCTGCCAAAGATCCTTTGTCCGTGTCGATCTACCGCGGCCCGAACATCGGAGATCCTCCGGCTGCGGAGCCGCTTCCTGATGCGATCAAGGGCGTTGTGACAATCAAGGTCGGAGATAAGATCACGACCGACCACATCATGCCTGCGGGATCGCGACTCAAGTACCGTTCGAACATTCCAAAGTATGCCGAGTTCGTGTTCGAAGGCGTTGATGCCGCCTTCTCGAAGAAAGCACTCGAAAACAAAAAGGCCGGCATTCACAATATCGTGATCGCCGGAGCAAGCTACGGCCAGGGCTCGAGCCGCGAGCACGCCGCCATCTGTCCCATGTATTTGGGCGTGAAGGCCGTGATCGCAAAGTCCTTCGAGCGCATCCATGCCGCGAATCTCATCAACTTCGGCATTCTGCCGCTCACCTTCTCGAACGAGGCGGATTATGATGTGGTGGGTGCGAATGAAAAGGTGGAAATCAACGGTATCAAGGCAGCTCTTATGAAGGGCTCGGACCTTCTACTGAAGACGTCGGGAGGGAAGACCGTTACGCTCAAGTATTCACTCAGCGCGAGGCAGCGGGACATTCTGCTTGCCGGCGGAATGCTGAACTACACGAGGGCGCAGGCAAAATAATTCGATCACTATTAAGAAAAAAAGCCGCACTCAATCGAGTGCGGCTTTTTTTATCATACTGAAGCAATATTATGAAGGCGGTTTGAGTCGTGATGGGAATACCTACCTAATGGAGATTCCTGCCGTTCGTGAAAGTGCTATATTATAGCTTCACGTCGCGTAGATACCTGGCAGCATCCTCCGGCGGCGTGGGGTTGATGTAAAACCCCGAGCCCCACTCGAACCCGGCAACGCGGGTGAGCCGCGGCATGATCTCTAAGTGCCAGTGGAAGTCATCGTTCAGCGTGTGCCAGTGACCGCGGCGCGGGACCCGGTTCGGCGCGGTATAGAGCATGTAGTTGTACGGCGGATGGTTCAGCGCCTTGCCCAGGCGCTGCAGCGTGTGCCGGAGGGTGCGGGAAAAGTCCATGATCTCTTCCTTCGTAACATCGACGTACGAGCAGAGATGTTTCTTGGGATAGATCCAGGTCTCGAAAGGAAAACGCGGAGCAAAAGGGACCATGACGACGAAATGGCGCGTCTCTTCCACCACCCGCTCCGGCGTTGCCAGTTCCTGCCTGATGATGTCGCAGAAAATGCACCGTTCCTTGTAATCGTAATACGATTTGGCGCCGTCCAGCTTTTCCTTCACGAACTTGGGAATGACCGGCGTGGCGATGATCTGGGAATGGGGGTGGTTTAAGGCGGAGCCGGCGATCCATCCCTGGTTTTTGAATACGAGGACGTACCTGAGACGGCTGTCCCGCTCCAAATCGAGGATGCGGTCGCGGTAGGACCAGAGGACTTTTTCTACCTGGCTTTCGGAAAGGTCTTCGAGCCGGACTGCGTGCTCAGGGCTCTCGATGATGATCTCATGGGCGCCGATGCCGTTCATCCAGTCGTAGATGCCGCTGCCCTCCCGTTCGAGGTTGCCCTCGATGTGGAGCACCGGGAACTTGCTCGGAATGACGCGGACCCACCAGCCGCCGGCATTCGGCAAGGTCTTTTCCGGCCGGAACGACGCGATCTCCGGCGGAGTCTTTGCTTCGTTGCCCCCGCAGAAGGGGCACTCCGCCGGGCTCACATCATCCACACCTGCCGGCTCCTCAACGATATATTCTTCGGGTTTTTTCGGGCGCTCGGTGGACACGATGATCCACCGGCCGACGATGGGGTCCTTGCGCAGGCGTGACATCAGCTGCCTGACCTCGCCTTCTGCTCCGTCAGGACTTTATGCACGATCCGCTTCAATTCCTTGATGCGGATGGGTTTGTTGATGTATTCCGCGGCGCCGAGGCTCATGGCCTTGAGATAGCTTTCGACTTCGCCGTATGCCGTGACCATGATCACGTCGGTCTTTGACCCCATCTTCCTGATCTCCTGCAGAAGCTGGAGACCGTCCATGACCGGCATTTTAATGTCCGTGATCACCAGATTGAAGGGCTGATTTTTGAACAGATCCAGCGCACCCTCGCCGCTGTCGGCCAGGGCGACTTCATAACCTTCATCGCTCAAAATGGTATTAAACAGCTCGCGAGCGCCCTCTTCATCATCGACAACAAGAATCTTCATCTGTTCTCCTAACATCAGTCGTAAAGCAAAAATATCATAAAAAGGGGGAATCGTCAAGGTTGCGGGAAGGAATGGAGGCGCGGGACATTTCCTGAAAAGCGTCCGGAAAAAACCGTTGTCGTTGAAAATTCAGTGATTTATTTCAAACAGGAACCGCAAACCCTCAAGCGTCAACTGAGGTTTTATCTCCTCGATGCTCTTCGTTTCCGGAGAAATCAACTCCGCCAGTCCGCCGGTGGCAATTACCCTGGCAGCAGGAGACAGTTCCTGCTTCATCCGCTCCACAATACCGTCCACGAGGCCTGCGTAGCCGTAGATGATGCCCGACTGCATGG
This sequence comes from Nitrospirota bacterium, assembly GCA_027456925.1. GTDB lineage: Bacteria > Nitrospirota > UBA9217 > UBA9217 > UBA9217 > JAJYKN01. Next base: position 3,957 of record DAIDTZ010000460.1, on the reverse strand, counting down.
CGCTGATCGTATCGGCGCCTATCACTTTCGCCGGCTTCGTGAGTTCGACGCGCGGCAGCTTCGATGCCCGCTGGAACAAGGCCTCAGCGGAGATCTTTACGCCCGGACAGATCGCCCCACCCAGGTATTCGCCGCCGGCGGTGACGGCGCAGAACGTCGTGGCCGTGCCGAAGTCCACGATGATGATCGGGCCGCCGTAGCGTTGATACGCTGCCGCCGCGTTCACGATCCGGTCGGCGCCCACTTCCTTGGGGTTGTCATAGCGGATCGTAATGCCGGTCTTGAGTTCGTGCGTGACGACCAGCGGCTCGATGCGGAAGTATTTCCGCGACATTTCGACCATCACCGGTAAAAGCGGCGGCACGACCGTCGAGATAATGACCCCTGCGATCTGCTGGAACTCAAGTTTGGCAAACCCGAAGAGGTCCTTGAAGATCATGGCGTATTCATCGGGCGTGATCTGCGCGTTGGTGCCCACGCGCCAGTTCTCGACGAGCCGTTCCTTGTCGAAGACGCCGAGAACGACGTTCGTGTTTCCGATGTCGATGGCGAGAAGCATGGTTCCTCCGCTAAAAATAGGGTCAAGTAGCAAGTGACAGGGGTCAAGGGAAATAAAAGATCGGTTCTCTCTGAGCAATTCCTTGCCCCTTGCTACATGACCCTTGCCCCTTTCAGTATCGTCACATCCCCCGCCGCAACGTGCCGGGTGGCGCCGTCGTCGCGCATTATGACGAGCCTGCCTTCTTCATCGATAGCCTGGGCCAGGCCCTCAAGCGTCTCTCCTGCGCCGCTTACCGTGATGCGGTTGCCGATGGTCATGTTGAGCTTTTCCCATTCTCGCAGCACATCGGCAGTATTGTTGAGAAAGGTCTTATACCAGCAATCCAGTTGACGAAGGATCTGCCGCAGCAGCTCGGTGCGGTTTATTTTAGTTCCAGCTTCCGCCGCAAGCGTGGTTACGAGCGGCCGCAGGTCCGGGGGCAGGCTGTTCTGCTCCATGTTCACGTTTACGCCGATGCCGAGCACCAGGTGCCTGATCCGGTCCTGCTCCGCGCTCATTTCGGTCAGGAGCCCGCTTACTTTCCTGCTCGCGACGAGAACGTCATTCGGCCATTTAATCGCGACCGGGACGTTGCACAGGTCCCGTATGGCGGACGTTACTGCCACGGCGCCCATCAGCGTAATGATCGGCGCTTTGTGCATCGGGATGTCCGGCCGCAGGATGACGCTGAGATACAGGTTTCCTTTCGGTGATATCCACTTCCTGCCGAGCCTGCCTCTGCCGCTGGTCTGCAGCTCGGCGATCACGACCGTCCCTTCGGCTGCTCCCTGCGTCGCCATCTCCATGGCAAGTGTGTTCGTCGATGCGGCCTCCGGGAACAGGTGTATTTCTTTTCCGACGACTTTTGTTTTGAGCCCCTGCTTGATATCGTTTTGACGAAGGACATCAGGCTCAAAGGTAATGCGGTATCCCTGCGACGGCATTGCTTCGATCCCGAACCCGTCGCGCTCAAGCGACTTGATGTGCTTCCATACCATGGTCCGGGAAACGCCGGTCTTTCGCGCAAGCTCTTCGCCGGAGAGAAACGCGGTATGAGATGAGCGCAGGAGATTTAGGATTTTTTCTTTATACATAGAAACATAGGGTCAAGGGGCATGGGTCAGAGGTCAGGGAATGCTTTCGGTTTCCTTATTTCCATAGTCCTTGCTACTTGACCCTTGACCCTCTCATTTAATTTTCATGCTGATATCCGCAGCCGGAGCCGAATGGGTAAGGCTTCCCGAGGATATGAAATCGACGCCAGTCTCCGCAATGGCGCGGACGGTTTCGAGCGTCACGTTGCCCGATGCCTCAACCAGGGCTTTCCCGGCAATGAGGGCAACCGCCTCGCGCATCAGGCCGAGCGGCATGTTGTCGAGCATGATGATCTCCGCTTGCGCCAAGAGCGCCTCCCGGACCTCGTCAAGCGACGAGGTCTCGACTTCGATCTTCAGGAGATGATGGGCTGCCTTCCTCGCGTTTTCTACGGCCTTTGTGATGCTGCCCGAGGCCTTGATGTGATTGTCTTTGATCAGCACGCCGTCGTACAAACCGAAACGGTGATTTCTCCCGCCGCCGATCTTTACTGCGTACTTTTCGAGCTGTCGCAAACCGGGCAGTGTTTTTCTCGTATCCAACACTTCGGCCTTCAGGCCCTTTACCTGCTCGACATACTTCGCCGTCAACGTCGCGATGCCGGACAAATGCTGGAGCAGGTTCAAGGCCACGCGCTCAGCCGCGAGCAAGGCACGCGTATTCCCGGAGAGCTTCGCGATCTCCGTCCCTGCGCTTACCCGGTCGCCATCGTGCGCAAAAGAAGTAAATTTGATACCGGGATCAAGATACAGAAAAACAACCCGGGCCGCATCGAGCCCGGCAAGGACAAGGTCCTGTTTCGCCAGCATCGCGGCAACGGACAGGGACTCCGGACGGATCGTTGCCTCGGAGGTCGCGTCGCCGTGGCCGAGGTCTTCGGAAAGAGCATGTTCTATAAGTTTTTTTAAATTGTGGTCCAACTCAAACTCCGAATGTGTAATTCTTAATCAGCTAAGCGGGAATATTTTCCATGGGCAAGGAACAATCCGATGGAATAAAAACAGGAATACCCGCTTATCTGTGATTATATATGGTTAATCTGCTTTTCACAAGACATTTGGTTTCTGCGCGTGTCCGCCATCCGGTTCCTCATCATGGTCCGTAGCGGTGTCGCCATGTTCCACGCCGCTCTTCTCCCAGGCATCGACCCAGGCCCCGGCTTCCTGGTGCCACTCCTGAAAGCGGATCAAGCTGTCGCGTCCGATGTACAGCGACCGCAGATACTCCTGCGTAATGTCCGCGGCCAAACTAAGGGTCGGAAGCGTCACCATTGATTCGTGCCCCGCGCCTCCGGCCTTGGTATGCGGACCGGGAGCAATGGGCATCCAGAAGGCGTAGCGCGGAAGGGCCTTTCCTTTCGGCGCCTGCCGGTTAGCCGCCTGTACAACCTTTGCCCCGAAATCCTTCAGCAGAGACTCAAACGCTTGAGAAGCCTTCCCTTTGAACGTGATGACGATCGGCTCGGAAGCCCCTTGCACCGCCGCAAGCACCTGCAAGTGCCCCCGCATGTTCGCGCCCATGACGAAGGCATGGCGCGGATAATAGGCGGTCTCGCTGCCCTGCCTCGCAAACCAGCGAAAGCGCATACGGATCGGTGCAATGCTGATTTTATGCGCCGTCAAAGCGTTTTCTTCCTTCCCGCTGCGGAAGGTCATCCGCTCCTTTGTCCAGCCGGGAAAAGAAGAGCCATCGGACAGATACTTTTCCGGCAGGACCACACCACCGGAGAATTGCACGCCCCCGAGGGCCTTGAGCGCCTGCTGCCCGTTGTGCCACTGGGCAACAGGATAAACAGGAACGGTTTGCTCGGAAGCATTCGGGTCCACGACATCGTAATCGAAATCAGAGTTGCTCATAACTCCTCCTTTGGAAATTCTTTTCACCGGAAGGTTGGGCTGATTCTTAACGTATCAAATCACATCATTCAATGTGTCGTCCATCCAAAGCAAGAACTTTTAAAAACTCATATCCCATCATCACCCAATAGCGCCAGTCTTCTACAGCCTCTTTGGTCTCCTTGCTCGCCTTGATACTTTCCAACTGCGAGAGCGGCACGCTGAATTTCCGCTTCTCCCATGTGATCGTCATGAACATTTCCCGTTCGCATTCATCCTCCGGCGCCATGCCGACGATTTCCACCACCTCGCTGGTCTTCAAAGGGGATATTGATCTGATTGCAATGCATTTGGCAGTCGGTCAAAAGCCCCAACCCGAAGTGACTCGCAATGTAACAGAAGGCAAATGCCATCTGCGGGTCCGCCATAGCATCTTGCGCTGTGTCCAGCGTTGCAACATGGCAAGATAGGGTCGTTTATTTATGC
>DAIDTZ010000459.1 GCA_027456925.1 Nitrospirota bacterium | reverse complement strand
ATCTCGTAAAAAGTCCCCAGTGCTGTCATTGCGAGGAGCGGAGCGACGCGGCAATCTCGATTTATCAGGCAGATACGAACTACGAGATTGCTTCGCTACGCTCGCAAAGACGGCTTTTCTGACTTTTTACGAGTGCGTCATAATTTACACTACCCGCGAAAACTCCGTCATCCGACCTTCAGCATTTCCGTGTTCGTATGGGGGATAAATACCGCGCCCAGATATTCCTTCATGAACTCCGGGTCGTCCTGCATGGGCTTGTACGTGATCTTGTCGGCAATGACATTGACCGCATCGACGAGACCGCTGTCCGTGAGCAGGAGGCGCGCGCCGTCAAGGGAAGAATTCCCGAGCGGCCTCACGATCTCCGCGGGCCACGCCGGCAGCATGCCGATGCCCACGGCCTTCGCAGGATTGATCCCCGTTCCCAATGCCCCCGAGACATAGACGTTCCTGATATCGCCGAAGGAAATACCGACGGACCGGGTCAGCACCAACAGCAGTGTGAACATGGCCGCCTTGGACTTCATAAAGTTCTGGATCTCCGCCTGGGTGATGTACAAGGCGTCGCTGCAGCCGCAATCGATGGAAAAGGATTTTTCGCCGTTGATCGTCGTTACCCCTTCGCCGTCCACAAGGGCGCCGCTTTTGTCGATGATCCCGGCCTTGTGGAGTTCGAAGAGCAGGCTCACCATGCCGGAGCCGCAGATCCCCTCCGGCGTGCCCTGGTCAAAGGTCTTGCACGAAATGCTCCCCTTCGTGATCTCAACGTCGTAGACGATCCCCTTTTTCGCCCGCTTCCCGATGCGGATGATGCCCTCCTCAAGCGCGGGACCGGCTGCTCCCGCGCCAACGATCATCCAGTCCCGGTTCCCGATCACCACCTCTGCATTGGTGCCCACGTCGATCAGGATGGAGATCCGGTCGGACTGCGCCATGCCCGACAGGAGGATCCCGGCGGTGATGTCCCCGCCCACATAGCTGCCTGCGTTCGGGAACACGTAGACGACGGCCTCGGGGCTGATATCAATCGACAGTTCCGACTCAATAAAAAAACCGGGAGCCCGGACCACGGGCAGAAAAGGATCGACCGGGATCGTGCTGATATCGAGGCCCAGGAAATAATGGGTCATGACCGTATTCCCGGCCACGGTCATGGCATGGAGCTCCTGCGTGTTGACCCGCGCCTCCCGGCACAAGTCGAAGATCAGGCCGTTGATCCCGTTCAGGAGCACTTCATAGACCTCTTCTCCATTGCCGGACATGGTCCGGTGCATGCGCGTCATAATGTCGCTTCCGAATTCGACCTGGGGGTTTTCCCTGCTTTTCAACAGGACGTCCTTCTGCGCGATATTATCGTACAGCAGAGCAACCAGATTAGTGGTCCCGAGGTCGAGGGCGATGGAATAGGAACGCTCGTTGCCGACATCGATCAGCCGATGACGTTCGCCGATCCGTCCGATAATGCAGGAGAACGGGACGGCATGTTGCACCAGCGCAGGCAGCCGCCGGGTAACCGTCAACGGGACCGAAAGAGCGCCGAGCCCGAGCGCATCGCGCAGACGCTGGTCATGGGCCCTGCGGTCGTTGTCGGACGGCAACGGCAGGTCAACGGTTTTTTTGAAGATCAAGGGGGTCATGGTTCATGCATCCGGAAGCGCAGCGGGAAAGTATATCCATAACACATCCGGGAGAAGGAAGTCAAATAAATGTTTGGGAAAGACTGAGAAAGAGGGATAAGAACGCTCTGCGCCTAAACCAACGCCTTCGGAGACCCCGTCTGCAGGTAATTATCCTGCACCATTGCAGCAAGCAGAGCTTTTTCCATCCGCAATCCTGCATAAATTTTCATTGTGACTTTCACAAAATGCGGCAAGCTATGAACTGTTTTCAACCATGGCCAGTGGAGCCCCTCCGGCAGGAGCCGGAGGCTCTCTTTAACAACGCGACCTCCCGCCTGCACCCAGCGTTCACGAGTGCAATGGTGCGACTGCGGGGGGCGGACTACGGCAAGTCGCGGGCTTCAGCCGTTTTTTTCGGTCTGCCTTGTAATTTTGTCCAGTCTCGACTATGATCTCTGTAGGATCGATGTTCCTAATCCAAAAAAGGAGGCTCGGCTTTCATGTACGTGAACGGCAACATCACGCGGAACACCATTGCCATGGTCCTGGCGGGCGGCAAAGGGGAGCGGCTCAGCCCCATCACCATCGGCAGGCCCAAGCCTGCGGTCCCCTTTGGCGGCAAGTATAAGATCATCGACTTCGTGCTCTCCAATCTCTTTAACTCGGGCGTCAGGAGGGCCTACATCCTGACCCAGTACCACGCCTATTCCCTCAGCAAGCACATCAAGGAGTCCTGGGGACGATGGGTGGGCTTGGGCGAATTCTACGACACCATCTCGCCGGAAACGACCCATATCGGCGAGCAGTGGTATACCGGCACGGCCGACGCCATGTATCACAACCTCCGGTTCATTGAATCGTCGGGCGCCGACTTTGTTCTGATCTTCGGCGGCGACCACATCTACAAGATGGACATCGCGCAGATGATGTCGTACCACCGCATGCACAAAGCGGACATCACGATCGCCGCTCTCGAGGTTTCCCCTGCCGAGGCCGGGCGCTTCGGGATCCTCTCCGTAGACAAAGACTTGAAGGTCACTTCGTTCCAGGAAAAACCGGAACAACCGCCGCTGATCCCCGGCCGGAACACCTGTCTTGCGTCCATGGGCAATTACATTTTCTCCGCGGAAAAGCTCATCGACATCCTGAAAAAAGGCAAACGCAAATACGACGACCTCGACTTCGGCAGGCACGTGATCCCCATGATGCTCGACCAGGGAGACAAGATCTTCGCCTACAACTTCATCGATAACTCCGTGCCCGGCATGAGTTCCAATGAGCGCGGCTACTGGAAGGACGTAGGCACCATCGATTCCTATTATGAGGCGAACATGGACCTGATCAGCGTCAGCCCGCAGCTGAACCTCTACAACTACAATTGGCCGATCCTGACGAACCAGGGCAATCTCCCTCCGGCAAAGACCGTGTTCGACGACGAAGGCCGGCGGGGCCGCAACCTGGACTCCATGGTCTGCGGCGGCTGCATCACGAGCGGCGCGACGGTGCGGCGCTCGATCCTGGGACCATCCTGCCGCGTGCACAGCTATGCGCTGATTGAGGACTCCATCCTCTTCGAGAACGTCGATGTCGGCAGAAATGCACGGGTCAGAAAGGCCATTATCGACGAGAACGTTCACATTCCGCCCGGCATGGAGATCGGGTTCGACTTGGAGGAGGACCGGATGCGCGGATGCACGGTTACCGAATCGGGGATCGTCGTGGTGACGAAGTAGGCGCGATGGCGCGCCTGCGCATCTCCCGGCCGGCGACTTTAAAGAGGACTTGTGACAATTCTCAGGTTTACGGAAAGGTAAAAAAATGATCTTTATGAACGGGAGAACGCAGTCCATGGCCGATTATAAGCGCGGAACGCTGATCTTCGCCTTCCTCGTGCTCACGATGCTGCCGGCAGCGGCCAACGCTGAATCAGGCGCGTCAACGACGCCCTTTACCGCGGGAAACGCGCGGCTTTCCCTCGGATTTGGAGGCGCTACGGCCTTTAACCGGAATTACTCAATCTTCGCCGTGGGAGGAGGTTACTTCATAGCAGACGGGATCGAAATCGGGCTCGATGCCGAGCAGTGGTCGGGAAATTCGCCGCGGATCGAGCAGGTGAGCCCCCAGGCGCGCATGGTCCTGAACACGGCGGGGTCCATCAAACCCTACGTAGGCGCGTTCTATCGCCGCACGTTCATCGAGGGATACCGGGCCCATGATACCATCGGCGGCCGGGCAGGCCTGTATTTTCTCACCGAAGGAAACGCCTACTTTGGCGCGGGACTGGCAGAAGACGTTCATCTCAACTGCGACAGGACCGTTTATTCGACCTGTACGGAAACCTATCCGGAACTTCTCTTCGCGATACTATTCTGACGGCAAGCCGCGCGATTCGGACTACTCCTGCTTTTTTTTAGGAGTGCTGTTTTGTTGAACATCTTTTTCCGCTTTGCTCCCCTTGTAGTATTGGGGATAAAGCTTCATTGAACACTCCTCACAGAGGCCGTGGCTGAATTCCGCGTTTGTATGCTTGGACAAGTATTCTTCCACATGCTGCCAGTAACCCTTGTCGTTTCGAATTTTTTTACAGGAAGCGCAAATCGGCAAAATCCCGCTCAGTTCCGTGACCTCATTGAGCGCCGTTCGCAGCTCTGAGATAAGATTTGCCCTTTCCTGCAGGTAGTCCTTCAGCCTCGCGAGCAGCAACGTCACGACGAGAAAAAACGCAAGGTATATCGCCGTGTTCCAGGACGTAATGAAATAACCGTGCAAAATCTTTCCCCCGACGGAACGGGACGCTGTTCTTGTTGCGATAGAAACAAAAGACATCGCAATGCCCGCCCTTGTACCGACAAACCAGACGACGAATGCGATCGGGATCAGGTAAAAAACGTCCATATGGATTTTATAGCCGCTCAAATAACCCGCTGCCCCGATCAGCAAATCGAGTCCGAGTGCGACCGTCATGAGAAATAACTTCGTTTTTCCGGTGAAATAACCGAAATACTTATTAAGGTTCATAGGAATGGCATCCCTGCCCCATACTTTTCTTCATAGTGATGCACTGCCTTGATACGAAACTGCAGCATTTCGTAGTACTTCCGGCGACATCATGGTGTTGGATTCGTCGAACTCAGCGGCGAGAAGGTCAAAGGTGCAGGCGGAGTATTGCAAACATCATTTCCTCAGTCAAGTGAATATTCGCATTCTGGGCGTGCTGACTTTCCCTTCGAGAAGTGCAGGCTGCGACGCCGGGTGCGGGAGTGAGCCGTGAGCTTGCCGCACAATCGAACCGCTCAACGCATCTTGAATTTTGAATCAGCATTTCCGTCATTTCTTCAACACGACGATCCCGAGCGGCGGCAGGGTGAGCAGGAGCGAATGGCTCCGGTGGTGGCACGGCACAGCCAATGCTTCCATTCCGCCGAAGTTCCCGTACCCTTCCCCGCCGTAATCCCCTGCATCGCTGTTCAGGAGTTCCCTCCAGAACCCGCCCTCGGGAACGCCGACGCGGTAGTTCAGGCGCGGCACCGGCGTAAAATTGCATACGACCAGGACAACATCGCCCGGGGACCGTCCCTTCCTGAGGAAACTGATAACGCTCGACTCCTGGTCGCCGAAGTCGACCCACTCGAACCCCGCGTTCTCGAAGTCGACCTCGTAGAGCGCGGGCTCGCTCCGGTAGAGGCGGTTCAGGTCGCGGACCCATTTCCAGACGCCGTAATGGGACTGGAACTGCAGGAGATGCCACTCGATGCTCCGTTCATGGCTCCATTCCGCCCACTGGCCCAGTTCGTCCCCCATGAACAGCAGTTTCTTGCCCGGATGGGTGTAGAGGTAGCCGAAGAGGAGCCGCAGGTTCGCCATCTTCTGCAGGCCGCTGCCGGGCATCTTGCCGACCAGGGCGCCTTTGCCGTACACCACCTCGTCGTGCGACAGCGGCAGCATGAAGTTTTCGAAAAACGCGTACCAGATGCTGAAGGTAATGTTGCTGTGATGGTACTTGCGGAAAACCGGGTCCTGGGCAAAATACTCCAGCGTATCATGCATCCACCCCATGTTCCACTTCATGCCGAAGCCCAGCCCGCCCACATGCGCGGGCCGCGAGACCATGGGCCACGACGTCGACTCCTCGGCGATGGCCTGCACATCGGGGAAGGCGCGGTACACTTCGCGGTTCAGGCTCCGCAGGAACGCGATGGCCTCGATGTTCTCCCTGCCGCCGTACTGGTTCGGGATACACTCCACCTCCTTGCGCGCATAGTCGAGGTAGAGCATGGACGCCACAGCGTCGATCCGGAGCCCGTCGGCGTGGTACTTGTCGAGCCAGAAGAGCGCGCTCGAAATAAGGAAATTCCGTACTTCATACCGTCCGTGGTTGAAGATGTGGCTGGTCCATTCGGGATGAAAACCCTTCTTCGGGTCCTCGTGCTCGTAGAGGTGAGTGCCGTCGAAATACACGAGCCCGTGCGCATCGCCGGGAAAATGGGACGGCACCCAGTCGAGGATCACGCCGATCCCCTCCTGGTGCAGGCGGTCGACGAGATGCATGAAATCCTGCGGCGTTCCGTACCTGCTCGTAGGCGCAAAGTAGCCGGTGACCTGGTATCCCCAGGACCCGTAAAAGGGGTGTTCCATCACAGGCATGAACTCGACGTGGGTAAACCCCGTGTCCCGGAGATACTCCGGGAGATAATCGGCCATCTCGCGGTAGGTGAGGGACCGGTTGTCCTCTTCCGGCACTCTTCGCCAGGAACCGATGTGGAGCTCATACACGGAGAACGGCGCGTTCAGCGAATTTTTCACATGCCGGTCCTGCATCCACGCTCCGTCGCCCCAATCGTAGGACAGATCCCGGACCATTGATGCCGTCCTCGGCGGGGTCTCCCAGGAGAAGGCAAAGGGATCGCCCTTCTCGCCTTCATGATCGTTATGCCGCGAAACGATGGAGTACTTGTAAAGCGTCCCCTGTCCGAGGCCGGGGATGAACCCTTCCCAAATGCCCGAGCCGTCATGACGGACAGCGAGGTGATGGCGGTCTTTGTTCCAGCCGTTGAAGTCGCCGATCACCGACACCTTTGCCGCGTTCGGCGCCCAGACCGCAAAGAGCGTGCCCTCGACTCCGTCGACCTTCAGGAGATGCGAACCGAGCTTTTCGTACAAGCCGAAATGGTTCCCTTCCTTAAACAAATAGATGTCGTGGTCCGTGAGCAGGCTCACGCCGTGGATAACGTCGGCCCTCTTTTTGATGTTCTTTGCAGTCATGCAGCGTCCTCCGAACGATCCAATAGAGTATAGCATATTGCGGGAATTGAAGGAAAGGAATCGGAAGGCGAAAACCATTCCCAACAGGCGGCATCATGCGCAACCTGAGCGGGAATTTCTCGTTGAGGCACCCTGGTCTTGCAAAAACGAAACAAAGGCATCTCACGCAGAGACGCGGAGCTCGCGGAGAAAAACAGCACCTAAAATAGTTTAAAACTCCACTTTGGTTTATCCGGGTTCACGAACATGCCGTTTCCCCGGAAACTTCACGCCTCAGCGTCAATGACCTCAACCCTGTTCCTGCCCCCTGCTTTCGCCCGGTACATGGCGATGTCCACCCTGTTCGTGAAGGTCTCGAACGTGTCCTTGTCAGTACATTGCGTTATGCCGAAGCTGCACGTGACCGTCCGGCGGCAATTGAAACGGTGCGACTCCGTCAGTCCCCGCAGCTTCTCCCCAAGTTGCGCTGTCTCCTCCAAGCCGGTGTGCGGCGACAGAATCATGAACTCTTCGCCCCCCCAGCGGCCGAAGACGTCCGCCGCACGGATGTTTCCCTTGACCAGCTCTGTGAGCTCGCGCAGGACCGCATCTCCGGTCTGGTGCCCTTCCTCGTCGTTGATCCGCTTGAAGTTGTCGATATCGAACATGATCAGCGAAAGCTGGTGCCCGTATCTGCGGAATTCCCGCATTTCCTGGATGAGCAGTTCGCTGAATTTCAGGCGGTTGCAGATGTCCGTCAAAGCATCGGTCGCAGCACGGCGCTCCAGAAGCTCGTTCAGGCGTTTCAGTTCAGCGGTCGTATGCGCGATTTCGGTGATGTCCCGGAACACAGCCACGGACCCGATAATGCCCCCCCGTTCCCGCAGAGGAGTTGAGACGAGGGCAACGGGGATCATCGTGCCGTCCTTGCGCAAAAAAACCTCTTCCTCGGAGCGATAGCTCGTACCGGTGTAGACCGTCCTGAGCACCGGGCAGTCGGCCGCATGCAGCTCGCGCCCGTCCGCCTTCCGGCAGTGAAACACGTCATGGACGTATTTCCCGAGCAGCTCCTTCTCGGACCAGCCGAGCAGCTTCTCCGCTTCGGGATTCAGGAACGTCAGCCGCATGTCGCGGTCCAGCACATACACGCCTTCTCCCATGACCGCCGTGATGTTCCGCAGCTTCGCTTCGCTGGCGCGCAAAGAATCCTCGACCTGTTTGAGCTCGGTAATATTTTCCAGGGCCAGAAGAACGAAGGACTTGCCCTCATAGCTGATCGGCGCAGTGGATATGAGAAGCTGGACGTCGGTCGCGCCGTTTCCGGCCAGGAGTTCCAGTTTGGCGCAAGTACGGCTGACCCGCTGCCCTTCCATTGCTTCTGTCACGGAATTCCTGAGCACGCAATCCCTGCATGCCTCGGCGGCCGTTCCGCATCCCCCCGGCGCCTTGGCGGCATGGATGCAGCGGAGCGCATCTCCCGCCCGCGTCATAAAGACAGCGTCCCGGTCCAGACCGAGTTCCCTGGCCATTGCCGTGTTGATATGATGGATCCTGACGTCGGAATCGACGATCATGAGCATGGAGTGGACCGCGTTCAGAAGTTCGAGAAGGAAATCAGGACAATGGAAAACATCGTTGATCATAGGTCCTCAAAGGACGCGCAGCGATGGGACAGGAGCACGCACGGCTTAAGCAAGCCTAGATAAAAGGTAGCAAAAAAGCGGGGAAAAGACAAGGGATGCACGGACAGACAGGCGCAGTATCGAAGTAGACAGGATGCCTTCATATGATTATCAAGTCTTTCTCCGTATATTTTCATGCTCGCGAAACCAACGCCTGATCGTTTAGAAAGAGTTGACAATCCGTTCCTGGGAAAGCGGTCAATGTAATCAGTACTCACGAGGTGTGGAAAGAAGCAGAAATCATCAAAAACGATTGGCTATGTTTTATTTTTTATCCAGGATACACCCCCTCCTGATTTGCTATAATGTAACCATCGGCACCGAAACAGCTCCCCTCTGATGGTTTGTGTGCCGGAAGGAGGCACCTATGCCGCTCCTGGCGTACATCGCCGGCATCGCCCTTATTCTCATCGTCTTGTGGGACGCCTTCGAGACCGTGGTCTTTCCCCGCCGCGTGACGAGGAGAATACGGCT
>DAIDTZ010000458.1 GCA_027456925.1 Nitrospirota bacterium | reverse complement strand
ATCATGACCGCGCCGGTAAAAACCATCCCTTACGGCAGTACCATCGCCGAAGCCGGAGAGCTCATGACGCGGTTCAGCGTGAACGTGCTGCCGGTCCTTCGCAATGGCTCATTTCAGGGCATCATTTCCCGCGAGATCGTGCAGAAAGCCCTGTTTCACGGTCTGGGGATGCAGAAGGCCGAGGAGTTCATGACCATTGGCGGTCCGGTCGCGTCGCCGGATATGCCGATGAGCCGGGTGGAGCGGATCATGATCGATGAACACCAGCGTTTTCTCCCGGTCCTTGATGGGAGCGGCGCGCTCGTCGGGGCCATCACCCGCACGGACCTTCTCCGTTCCCTGCACGAGGAGCGGCTTGCGGACGTCCCCGAAACGGAAGAGACTTCGCTTCGTTCCAGCAGGACCGTCAAGGGGTTGATCGAAGAACGGGTGCCGCCCGAGGTCCGTGAGGCCCTCCGGCAGATCGGCGAGGTGGCCGACGGCAGCGGCTTTCCCGTCTACCTCGTCGGCGGAATCGTACGGGACCTCTTTCTGCGCGTGCCGAACCTCGATGTCGATATCGTTGTCGAAGGAGACGGCATTACCTTTGCGGGCATGCTGGTGAAACGAATCGGCGGACGCATGAAAACCCATCAGAAATTCGGGACCGCGGTCGCGGTCCTCCCCAGCGGACTGAAGATCGACATCGCCACGGCCAGGCTTGAATATTACGAGTCCCCAGCCGCCCTGCCCACGGTGGAGCTCTCGTCCATAAAAAAAGATCTCTACCGCCGGGATTTCACGATCAACACGCTTGCCGTCCGGCTGAACCGCACGCGCTACGGGGAACTGATCGATTTTTTCGGCGGGTTCCGCGACATCAAAGACAAAACCATCCGCGTGCTGCACAGCCTCTCCTTTGTCGAGGACCCCACCCGCGTGCTCCGGGCCATCCGGTTCGAGCAGCGCTTTGATTTCCATCTGAGCAAGCACACGCAGAACCTGATCAAATCCGCCGTGGCCATGGAGCTGTTCAACCGGCTGACGGGCGAGCGGATCTATACGGAGCTTGTGCTCATGTTTTCCGAAGCTGAACCGGTAAAGGCCCTGCGGCGGATGAAGGAGCTCGATCTGTTGCAGTTCATTCACCACGGCCTGAAAGGATCGGCTGAACTCGAAGGGCTCTTTGTGAGCATCGGAGAGACGCTTTCCTGGTTCAGGCTGCTCTATCTGGATATCCCGGTTGAAAAATGGTTCATTTATTTTATGGGTCTTTTCGACCGGCTGAAGGACACGGCAGCGGAGGAGGCTTTGGAGCGGCTTGAAGTCCCCGCCAGGATCCGGTTACGCATCAAGCAGGCGCGCGTGCGCACCCGTGAAGTACTTTACCTTTTTTACAAAGAGCAGCAACTTCCCTCTAGCCGCGTCTATGACCTCCTCGCGCCGCTGGACGTCGAGGCCCTGCTGCTCATGATGGCAAAGGCTAAGCAGGAGACGGCAAAGAAGTATATTTCCCTTTACCTGACCCACCTCCGGAACGTCAAGATCATGCTGAGCGGGGACGACCTCAAGAACCTCGGCCTCCCGGCCGGGCCGCGCTACCGCAAGCTTCTTGCCGAACTTCTTGATGCCAAGCTCGACGGACTTGTTCGGAACCGCGAGGAGGAGCTTGCATACGTGAAAAAGAGAATGGTTTAATTAATATGAAGATTACCTTGACGATCCGCTCAAAATTAGGCATAGTATTTTTATGATGATCATCAACCTTTTCGGCGGCATTCTCCTCCTCCTCTACGGCATCAAGCTGCTGAACGACGGACTTCAGAATGTTGCAGGGTCAAAGATCCGCTCCCTCCTCCGCTCTCTCACCAGCAACCGGCTGACCGCTGTCGGCGGCGGTGCCTTTATTACCGGTTTTATCCAGTCCTCGAGCGCCACGTCGGTCATGCTCGTGGGGTTTGTGAGCGCCGGCCTCATGAGCTTTCGCCAGACCCTGGCCGTGATCCTCGGGGCCGACATCGGAGCCACGCTCACGGTCCAGCTTATCGCGTTTCATGTCTATGATTATGCCGTACTCCTGATCGGCATCGGGCTGCTCTTCATTCTCTTCGCAAAGAAAATGCTCTACCGGAACGCGGGGCAGGGCGTGCTGGGCTTCGGCTTCGTGTTCCTTTCCCTCAAGCTCATGATTGATGCCATGGCGCCGTTGCAGGGCAATGAGCTCTTCAAACAGGTATTTATCGCTCTCACGGATATGCCTATCATGGTGATCGTCCTTTCCGCGGGGCTGACGGCCCTGATCCACAGCAGCGCAGCGATGATCGGGATAGCCCTCGTGCTTGCCAAGAGCGGCGTGATCCCGTTGGATACCGCCGTCTACATCATGTTAGGAGCCAATATCGGCACCTGTTCCACGGCATTGATTGCCAGTATGGGGGCGCCTGTCGAAGCGCGCCGCGTGGCCTGGGCCCATGTATATTTTAAAATTTTCGGCGTGTTGCTTGTCCTGCCCTTTCTCGGCCCTTTCCAGAAACTGGTGATCGCCACGACGCCCGATTTGGCCCGGCAGATCGCGAATGCAAATACGCTGTTTAATATCATTATGGCGGTCTGCTTCCTTCCCCTCACCGGCCTTTTTGCAAAGCTGATCGTCAACATGGTTCCGGAAAAGGAAGAGGAAAAGAAATTCGGGCCGTTGTATCTCGACGACCATGTGCTCGGCACACCGTCTCTTGCTCTGGGACAGGCGACGCGCGAGGTGCTTCGGGCGTCCGACATCGTACGGGACATGCTCGTGAATGTAATAAAGGTCTTTCAGAGTGACGATCCCGAGCTGATTGCCGCCATCAAGAGCAAAGACAATCTGATCGACCTTCTGGACCGTCAGGTCAGGCTCTATCTGACCAGGCTGTCGTCCTCTCATCTCACCGAATCCCAGTCCCGGCGCGACGTGGCCGTGCTCGAAACTTCCCGCAACCTCGAGAATATCGGCGATATCATCGACCGGAACCTCATGCCCCTGGCCACGAAACGGATCAGCAAGGGGATCACCTTTTCCAGGGAAGGGCTGGAGGAAATCAGCCTATTTCACAAAAGGGTCCTCGAAAACTTTGACGCGGCCATCTCGGCCTTCGCGACCAGCGACCATGACCTTGCCGACCGCGTGCTCCGGAACAAAGAAGAGCTCGGCATCATGGAACGGGAATTGGTGCAGGCCCACCTGGAC
>DAIDTZ010000457.1 GCA_027456925.1 Nitrospirota bacterium | reverse complement strand
AGGCTATCCGACCTATCTCGCCTCACGGCTGTCGGGGTTCCTGGAGCGGGCCGGCATCGTCGAAACGCTCTCGGGGAAGATCGGTTCGCTCAGCATGATCCTGTCCGTATCCCCTCCGGGCGGGGATTTCACCGAACCGGTCACGCAAGCCTGCCTCAGGACCACGGGTTCCTTCCTCATGCTCGACACGTCGCTCGCGCACCGGAGGCACTATCCGGCGATCAACTGGTTCCAGAGTTATTCGCTCTATGGCGGAGAAGTAGCCGAGTATTACCGGACCAAGATCTCGCCGGCGTGGGATGAACTTCTCAAGAGAAGCAAACAGATCCTGCAGCAGGAGGAAGCGCTCCGGGAGGTCGCCGAAATTGTGGGCGCCGAAGGGCTTCAGGATGCCGATCGCCTGCTCATGCGCACGGCCGAAAGGATCCGCACCGATTTTCTGCAGCAAAATTCCTACAGCGAGGACGCCTTCTCGCCGCCGGAAAAAACGTTTTCGATCATGAAGAACATTATCGAATCTCACGACCTTGCCGCGGAAAAGCTGAAGCAGGGGATCTCCCTGGAAGAAGCGATGAAGTACGGTGAGAAGTGATACAGGATCGGATCTTGCATCTTGAATCGCGAATTTAGAAGGAAGGCGCCATGCGACTATCGGAACACATCTACCGCACCATCTGCACCATAGCAGGCCCGCTTCTTTTTGTCGAAAGCGTTCAGGAAGCGCGGGTGGGAGAAATGGTAACGGTCCATACACCCGACGGCAGGGACATGGAAGCGGAAGTCCTCGAGATAGACGGGCAAACGACGCTGATCGAGGTATACGGCACGACGCAGGGTCTGGACATCGAGCGGACGACGGTTTCGTTTACCGATGCCGCCAAAAAGGTGCCGCTGTCCCCGGACATCGTGGGAAGGATCTTCAACGGCTCGTTCGAGCCCAAGGACGGGGCGCCGATGTTCATTCCCGAGAAGCGCATGCCGATCACCGGCGCGCCGATCAACCCGGCGGCCCGCGCCCGGCCCGCGGACTTCATTGAGACGGGATTTACGACGATCGACGGGCTGAACACGCTTGTGCGCGGACAAAAGCTGCCGATATTTTCCTGCGCAGGGCTCCCTTCCAAAGAGGTTGTCGCGTCCATCCTGAGGAATTCGCGGCTCGCCGATCCTGCGAAGAAGTTCATCGTGGTTTTTGCGGCGCTCGGGCTCACGTTCCACGAATATTCGTTCTACATGAAGACGCTTGAGGCGATGAAGACGGGGTATGTGGCTTTCGTGAATATGGCCGACGAGCCGGTTATGGAGCGGCTCCTGGCGCCGCGGTTCGCCCTGACCGTTGCGGAATACCTGGCTTTTGAAAAGGGCATGGACATCCTCGTCATCATCACGGACATGACGAACTACTGCGATGCCCTTCGGGAGATCTCAACGGCCCGGGAGGAACTGCCGGGCAGGCGCGGCTATCCCGGGTACATGTACTCAGACCTGGCATCCTTGTACGAGCGCGCGGGCCGCATCTATGGCCGCGAAGGCTCGGTCACCATGCTGCCCGTCGTCACCATGCCCGAGGACGACATTACCCACCCCATACCTGACCTCACGGGCTATATCACGGAAGGACAGATCGTGCTGTCCCGTGAATTGCACCAGAAAGGCATCTTCCCGCCCATAGACGTGCTCCCGAGCCTGTCGCGGCTCATGCAAAAAGGGATCGGGAAAGGGCGCACCCGGGCCGACCACCGGAATGTCGCGAACCATCTGTATAAGTACTATGCCAAGGGAAGGGACCTGCGCAGGCTCGAAGCGATCGTGGGCAGGGACGGCATGACCAAGGCGGATATCCTGATGCTCGACTTTGCCGATGCCTTTGAAACAGGATTAGTCGGCCAGGGCACGGCCCGGCGTACGGTGCGGGAGAGCCTTGACAAGGGGCTTGAGCTGATGAAAAAGTTTTCGCTGGAGATAACCTGAAACAGTTCAGAGTTCTCAGTTCAAAGTAAGAGAAACGACGCGGATTTTTGATTTTGAACATTGAACTACGAACGTTGAACTTTGAACTGCGTCTAGAGGTACTTCCATGATCCATCCCACAAGAACGAACCTGCTTTTGCTCAAGGACAAGTCCCGGTCCGTGGCGAACAGCATTGCGATTTTGAAGGCCCGGAAACAGGCGCTGATCAAGGAGTTTCTTGCGGCAACGCTGCCTTTTCTGCGGTCGCGGGAAGACATCAGGCAGTCTTATGG
>DAIDTZ010000456.1 GCA_027456925.1 Nitrospirota bacterium | reverse complement strand
GTTCATAGTTCAGGGTTCGGAGTTTCTGGTACAGGTCACAAGTCGCGGGCCCGCAACATAAAAACCGTACACTTTATGATTTTAGGAGGCAACAATGAGCAACGGAGTCAAAACACTGCTGATCATCCTCGGAGTCATCGCTTTGATCGCTGTCCTGTCGATCATGTGGGGCGTGGGCCAGTACAATCAGGTTGTGTCCATGGACGAGCAGGTCAA
Organism: Nitrospirota bacterium; assembly: GCA_027456925.1. Taxonomy (GTDB): domain Bacteria; phylum Nitrospirota; class UBA9217; order UBA9217; family UBA9217; genus JAJYKN01. Next base: position 4,249 of record DAIDTZ010000456.1, on the reverse strand, counting down.
ATCCCAGTGGGCCCAGGTCGAAAACCAGTTGAAGCGGCGCTACGACCTCATCCCGAATCTCGTGGAAACGGTCCAGGGCTACGCCAAGCACGAGCGAGGGGTCTTTACGGATATCGCGAACGCGCGCACAAAGTATTTTCAGGCGAGCACGGTAAAAGGCAAGATCGACGCATCCAACCAGCTCGAAGGGACCCTTTCCCGGCTCCTCATGCTGCAGGAAGCTTATCCCCAGCTCAAGGCCAATGAATCGTTTCTGAAACTGCAGGACAGCCTGGAAGGGACGGAAAACCGGATCGCCGTAGAGCGCATGCGGTACAACGACGATGTACAGGCCCTGAACACCTACCGGAGAACGGTGTTCGGAAGGTTCATTTCTTCCCTTGCCGGAGTCGGCGAAGCGCAGTACTACGAGATTCCGCAGGCGGAGAAGGCAGTGCCGAAAGTGAAGTTTTAAGGAACGGTTGCGAAGAGCGAGCGGCAGTGTTTATGCGACCCGCATAGCCTCTGCCGCTTTCTCAAGTGTAACCCAGGTCCTGCTCGTCAGGTCCTCGAAAGCCGTCATCGCGGCAATGGACCCGTGCGATACGGCGACCACGATCTGCTTCGGGGCCCCGGTAATATCGCCCGCCGCATAGACGTTCGGGAGCGATGTCCGCATGGTGGCCAGGTCGGTCTTGATGTAGCCCTGATCATCCAGTTCGAGGCCGAGCTGCTTTGCGAGTTCGTTGTTCGGAACATAGCCGATCGCGACAAACACACCCTCTACGGGCAACTCTCTCGCCTTCCCCGTTTTCTTGTCCTCGACGTTTACTGCCTTTACGATCTTGTCGCCCGAGATCTCCTTCACCTCGCTGTTCCACAAGGCCGTGATGCCTGCCTGTCGGAAGCTCTCCTGCAGCCTCGACTCCGCCCGGAGCGCGTCCCGCCGGTGGATAAGGGTCACGTTGGCGCCGAGGTTGTGAAGATAAAGCGCGTCAGTGATTGCCGTGTTGCCGCCGCCGACAACAACCACCCGCTTGTTGTCCTTGAAAAAATATCCATCGCACGTGGCGCAATAGCTCACTCCCCTGCCATAAAATTTTTGGGCTCCTGTTGCCTCGAGCGCCCGGTTGGCCACACCCGTGGCAATGACCAGTCCCTTCGTGCAGTAGATGGCATGGTTCGTCTTGATCTGGAGCCTGCCGTCCTTGCGGTCCTTCTCCACTTCCGTCACGAACTCGCCCACATGGATTTCGCAATACTGGGCAGCCTGCTGCGCGATGAGGTCCACGAGGCTCTTCCCTCCGATGCGCATGAAGCCTGGATAGTTTTCCACCACCGGCGTGATCGCCACCTGACCGCCGAGGTTGCCCTTCTCTATAACGATGCTGTTCAGCCCCGCGCGCACGCCGTAAATTGCCGCCGTGAGCCCGGCGGGTCCGCCTCCTACAATGACCAGGTCCTTCTCAACCGGCTCGCCCGAGATCTGGGTTGACGCGACCTGCGGCTCCTTGAGCGTTAAGAGCGTTTCCGTAAACATCGGTTCCGGTTGGAGGCCCGCTCCGGTAAACGTCCCGTTCATAAACGTCTGCGGCACGGCAAGGGAGCCGAGATTTTCCGCAAGGTCCTGGTTCTCGTAGATTTCGACTGCCTCAGCCGAAACCAAATCGGGCTTCACAATCGCCGCGGAGAAGGCGGACAAGACCTGCTGCGGGCAGTACGGGCAGGTCGGGCTCACGAACACCTGGATGTCTCGTTTCTCCCGGAGCTCATCGGTCATTTTTTTTACCATGGGCTCAGTCAGGAGGGCTTTGCCCGTGGACGCCATCATGATGGCGATCAGGAAGGAGCGGCCCTCTTCGCCGAGGGGTGCGCCGGTATAGCGTATGCGGTATTTATCAGGAGCAATGAGGACCGACGGCGAGCGGGTGACGTTCCGCTTGACGGACTGTGCATCTCCCACGGTATAGAAGGACACCTTCAGCTTGTCGGACAATTCCGCGAGCGCCTTGATCAGCGACAACGCGGCCTCGTTGAACTGATCGTTCTTTCCTTTCTGGGTGTAGACTTCCAGAAGGACGTCGTCTTTGAGAGATTCCAGAAACGATTCCTTGATCGCCTTTTTTACATCGTCGGGGATGATTTCCTGTTGTGCCATGGATAACCTCACTCAGAAGCCGGATGCTGCCTTCTGCTTCACTTGATCCTCTTCGATATCGTCTTGAATTCCTCCGTGCCCGCCACTTTGAGCAGCTGGAACAGCACGGTCTCGGTGCAGGTCACGACAGCGCCCGCCTCACGCATGAATTCGATCCCGGTCTTCCAGCTCTCCTTGGTGCGGGAACACACCGCGTCCTGCACCACATGAACGTTGATCCCGCCTTTGAGAAGCCCGATGCAGGTCTGGAGCACGCAAATATGCGTCTCCATGCCCGTAAGAAGAACGTTGCTGGTGTTGTGCTCCTTCAACTCATCGAGGAACGACAGCTGGCCGCAGCAGTCGAAGGTCATCTTTTCGACGGGCCGATAAAAGGGCAGCGCTTCGCGCAGTTCCTGCACCGTCTTGCCGAGCCCCTTGGGATACTGCTCGGTTACCATGACCGGCAGGCGGATCATCTTCGCCAGTTCGATCAGGTGCTGGTTATTTTTTACAACCTTATCCTTCTCCTTCATTACCGCCGCAAGCTTCTCCTGGATGTCCACAATCAGGAGGACCGTGTCTTGTCTGTCAATGAAAAATTTATCCAGCGTCATAATGCCGCTCTTCTCCCCCGCAATAGATGATTACTTCTTCCTGCATGCGCTCTGCGCTGCACACTCCGAAATCCCTATTTTTTCTTGATCCGGCAACCTGCCGGGCATTATACGCCTCACGTCCCGCCTTCGTAGCCGATCGTCACCTTGTCCTTTTCCACGATCACGGGCACTTTCCGCGCGCCTTTCGAAAACTTCAGCATCTCCTCGAGCTTCGCATGGTCTGATTTGACATCGTAATACTGGGCGCTGCTGCCGTAGACCAACCTGGCCTTTTCGGTATGCGGTCAGCCCGCCTTTCCGAAAATAAGAACTTTTTCTCCCATAGCGGCCCTCCTGTGAAAAATGATTCAACTTTCTTATATAATATCATGTTGCACATTCAAAAGTAAGTGTTTGAAATTGAATCCGGGCAGGCCGACCATTCATCGTTCCAGGAGGAGTCGATCAGGTACTTTCGTTGCACTGTTCAACACTGATCGCTGTCTATTGAAAGACCCTCCGTTCATCCTTCGACAGGCTCAGGACGAACGAAGGCAACATCGAAACGACAGACTTTCATCCGTTCGTGGTGAGCTTGTCGAACCACTCAAAACACTTTTTCAACAATCCGTTAGGTTATTTCGTCAATTTGAACCTGTCCGGACATAATGAGATGGGACAGGACTATGAACCCGCCGCAAGGCCTGGACATGCGGTCCTCCATAAAGTCGCAATCGCGCTCATGAAAATCGCAGGCACTGCACATCTTCCCGACGATTTTTTCAATTGTCTCCAGGTCGGGTTCCTTCCCCGCTTCCAAGGGAAGAATCGGCCTGCCCGCATGCAGCAGCCGATCAATAACCACGGCGCCCCGGCACAACAACTCCTCGTTTTTGCCGGGTTTGTAGTAAGAACAGGAGGGAGAGCAAAGTTGTTTGACAATCCGTTGATTTTTTTTCATCGTTAAGGGAAGTATAACAAAAATTGAGGGGCAGTGCTATAATACGTCCATGAGTTATTTTCTTGCCCGTCGTGCTGTTCTCAAATGGCTTGAGACGCCGTCTATTTACCAGATTGCCAATGATGAGTTGTACGAATTGGACAACGACTTCTTCCGGTTTCTGAAAGACTGTGCCGGGGAGCAGGGGTGCCCGTCGCGGGACAGTGCCTTTACTGATTACTGCGTGGAAGAAGGTTTGCTCACGAATGAAACTGCGTTCGTGCGACGCCCTCTTCTGAAGCAGTCGCCCAGTCCGTCTCTGAGATACCTTGAGCTCCAGATTACCGACGCCTGCAATCTCCATTGCAGGCACTGTTATATCGACACAGCGACACCCCATGAACTGCCTTTAGGGCAGATTGAGTCCCTGCTGAAGGAGTTCGAGGACATGCAGGGTCTTCGCGTTCTTATCACCGGGGGCGAGCCGCTCCTGCACTCGCGATTCCAGGAGATCAATGAAATGCTGCCTGATTTCTTTCTCAGGAAGGTCCTGTTCACGAACGGTGTGCTTCTGCGCAAGGACACGATCAACAC
>DAIDTZ010000455.1 GCA_027456925.1 Nitrospirota bacterium | reverse complement strand
ATCGAGAGCCGTCAAAACAGGACCGAAGAGTTTATGCGCTGGATTGAAAAAAAAAATACCGCAACTGGAGCAGGAAAAAATTTGCGGGTTTATTTTCAAGGCCCGATCTCCAAGCTGCGGCGTGCATGATACGCCGTTGTACTCGACAACGGGAGAAGTCGTCGGTGCCGGTTCCGGCCTGTTTGCAGAAGCTGTGAAACGTCGTTTTTCTTCCTTGCCGATCGAAGATGAAGAACGACTGCGGGATTCGAGCATTCGGGAAATATTTCTTGAGCGGGCTTTGCATAGCTCTGGTACAAAAACATAAATTGCAGATGATAGTGACCATGCCTGTTGCCCCTCCAGCCTCTTTTTGAACTGAAGAACGGGCGGGTTGGCGCGCCTTCATTGCTTTTCCCCGGGATTGACTGTATAATCATACACAACAAAAAATGTAGCTGTTCCGAGAAAGGAAGTCATGTTAGAACGCGTTCAGAAAATCATTTCCGCCGCCGGAGTTACCTCTCGCCGGGCGGCAGAACAGCTCATTACCGAAGGCAGGGTCCGGGTGAACGGCAAAGTAGTGACGGAACTCGGCACCAAGGCTGATGGGTCGAAGGACCATATCAAAGTCGATGGGAAACTCATCAACCCCAAGCAGCCCCTGGTTTATATCATGCTGAACAAGCCCGCCGGTTTTGTAACGACCATGGCCGACCCCGAGGGAAGGCCGACGGTGCTCAATTTGCTCAAAGGCCTGAAGGTTCGCGTCTATCCTGTGGGGCGGTTGGATTACAACACTGAAGGGCTGCTGCTCCTCACGAACGATGGGGATTTTGCGCACCTTATTACTCACCCGAAGCATGAATTTCCCAAAACGTATCGTGCGAAGGTGAAGGGCATGCTTACGGATGAGCAGATCAACCTGCTCGAACAGGGTATCTATCTCGACGACGGCAAGACTGCGCCCGCGAAGCTCAAGAAGATCAGCAAGGAAGAAGCGAACTCCTGGCTGGAAATTACGATCCATGAAGGCAGGAAACGCCAGGTCCGGCGCATGTTCGACCGCGTCGGTCATTCGGTGATTAAACTGAAGAGGGTTAAGACCGGCAATCTTGTTCTCGGCGATCTGCCTGAGGGGTCTTTCCGCTACTTGTCGGGGACAGAAGTTAAGGAGTTGAAAGACGACGCTTTGAAAACGGAGATCAGGACGCCAAAACCAGCGGCAGTGCGGAGCAAAGAGGGGCGGGGGGCAGAAGAAGTCAAAGGTCCCCGGGCTGCTACTGGCTTGCGCCCGCGTGGCGACAGAAGACCGATGACAGGCTATCGTCCGGAAAAAACATTGGAACAACGGAGACCGGGGCCGGGATCCGAAACGAAAGATAGCTGGCGAAAACCGGGCCCCCGGGTTCCCGGGCAGGGGGCCAGCGGAAGAGGTCCACGACGTTCTCCTCGTGAGGAAGTCAGCAAGAGGCCGAACCAGGGCCCTGTGTTTTCAAGGCCGGGAACGGGAAAATCTTTTGAGTCGAGAGAAAAAAGCCAGGGAAGTATAGTGACGAGGCGCCCGGGGCAGGGGATAGGGGACAAAGGCGCTGCAAAGGGCCCGGCGTTAAAACCGCGAAGACCTAAAACTGCCGCAGCAAGAATGTTCGGCAAAACATTCAGCGAGAGCACGGAGCCTAAGCCGAGAACTCAAAAGGCAACAGGCACCGGCGCAGGACGCAAACCGCAACGCGCCTACGACAGGCCGGGAGCAGGGAAGCCGAAAGCTCCGGGCAGCGGCCGCAAACCCTATCGTTCGAGAAGTTGAAATCTGAAGCCGGTGTCAGAAGGCAACCATGAAAAAGGCTTCTGCCAAAAGGAACTCAGCGACATCGGCCGGGAAAAAAAGCATGGAATATCTCCGCGCACAGGTGATCATTCATGGAATCGTACATGGAGTGTTCTTCCGGGCAAGCACGCGTGACGAGGCAATACGGCTCGGCGTCGGAGGCTGGGTCAGGAACCTTCCCGACGGAACCGTGGAGGCGCTCTTCGAGGGAGAAAAGAAAAAGGTAGAGGCAATCATCGGGTGGTGCCACAAAGGCCCGCCCGGCGCGCGTGTGAGCAAGGTGGACATTTTTTGGGAACCTTACAACGGAGAGCACAAACAGTTTGATATCCGCTACGGCTATGTCGAGTAGATACCTGTTGCCCGGTATCATCTTTTTCATTCTTTTCGGCGCTTGCAGCGCTGAAAAACCGGTTGAGCCGAAAAAGCCCGCGCCGATCGTGCTTCTCAAGCCGAGGCATGCGCTCCTGTCCGGGGAACAGCGCAAGGAACTCGGCTTCCCTCCTGATCTTATCTCGAAGGTGGAACTTGCCTCGGGCGCTGAGGCAGAGCCGTTCTTTGTTACTGTGCTCATGCACACCGATAACCTCAGGGGAGAAAAGGGTTTTGAGAGCAAGAAACTTGCCGGCTTCAGCGTTCATACACAGGCGTTTGATGATGTCATTAAAACGCTGCGAGCGCCGTTGCGTGCGCAAGGCTACCTGATTTTCAAAAGCCACAGAGGCTACGGACATCTTCCCGACATCGTTACGGTCATTCGAGGCAATAACTCCTATGATATTCTGAAGACCCAGTCCACAGAAGCGCAGAATTACCATCCCGACACCAAGGCCATCATCGCCTGGCTCAAGGTGCAGCAGAAGCAGGGTACCTTTGTCATCATAGGAGCGGGCCCCGACTGGCTCGAGGCGAGGTTCATCAAACCGCCGCGGAACATGCTTTCGTTCGCACGAAAAGTGAATGCTTTCGCGCCTGACGTGGTGGCGCAGGGTTCCCAGACCGTGGAGAAACTCGCGGAACGGATGAAGCGGATGAACGGATTTTATCTCATCTGGGACTGAACATCATCATCAGCGTCCTTCTTCTTATGCTTGCGCTTTCCTTTATTCTGGTTTATGCCGGCACCCGCCCCATCGAAGTATCCGCTTAACATTCCGCCGTCTGCTTATAAAGCCGGTTATGGAAAGTATCATTTGTTTTTGACATGAAGGCGCTTTTGCGGTAAGGTGGAAATTATGTACATCCTCGGCATCGAGACCTCGACCAAGACCGGCAGTGTCGCAGTGGTATCAGAAGAAGGCGTGATCGCGCAGTACAGCCTGAACATCGAAATAACTCACTCCGAGCGGCTGATGGCAACAGTGGATAGGGTGCTTAAGGACACGGGTCTTGCAATCGCCGATATGAGGGGCTTTTCCGTTTCCGCCGGACCAGGTTCGTTCACCGGACTGCGAATCGGAATATCAACCGTGAAAGGGCTTGCGCTCGCCACGGACAAACCCATTGCCGCCGTGCAGACGCTCCAGGCGCTTGCCTGGAATCTTCCCGTCGCCGCCCATCCGGTTTGCCCGCTGCTCGATGCGCGCAAAAACGAGGTCTATACGGCAGTCTACAGGTACGACGGGGCCGCGCTCGTTCTCCTGAGGCCGGAGACGGCAATGCCGGTTGCCACACTCGCCGATGAGATCATCGGAAAGACCATATTCACGGGCGAGGGGTCTCTTATCTATCGCAGGGAAATAGAAGCTTTATTCGGCGCTCGGGCATTATTTGCGCCGCTCGCCGCCACACTGCCGTCTGCGGCGGCTGTTGCTGAGATCGGCCTTGCCATGATCAAAGGCGGCTGCCAGACGAATCCTGACGCGCTTATCCCAACCTATATACGCAGGCCGGAGGCAGAGGTGGCGTGGGAAAAAAGACAAACATCACGATAGATTTCATGAAAAAGGAAGATATCGATCAGGTAATGTCCATCGAGCAGGCCTCGTTTTCCATGCCATGGTCGAGAAACCTTTTTCTCTCGGAATTTCGCAGTCCAGGCATCTCCACACTCATGGTAGCGCTTGCGGATGGGCCGGTCCGTACGGTAGGCGGCTATATCGTGATATGGCTTGTTGGGGACGAGATGCACATCCTGAACCTTGCCGTGACGCCTTCCATGAGGCGGCAGGGGATAGCCAGAAAACTCGTTCTTGCTGCCATCAAGCGCGCTGATCAAAAGGGCGCCAAGCGGGCATTTCTCGAGGTGAGGGCTTCAAACGCGGCGGCCCAGAAACTCTACTTGGATCTGGGTTTCACCGGGACCTCTCTGAGGCGCGACTACTACGATGCGCCGGTGGAAGATGCGGTGATCATGGCTTTGGAGAAGGACGCATTCGCGGTTCAGGCGGGGACTCCAAAATAATGGTAACTGGCTGTTTTTATGCTTAATTTTACCGCTTGCCTTTTTTCTGTAAATGTGATAATTTTTTTCATACATACATATAGAGATGCTTTTTTCCTAACACCTTACTCATCGAAATCACCCCTAAAAAGGAGGGACGCATTATGGTGACTGTGGAGGTAAACGAAGAAGCACTTGTTGCCAGACTCAGGAGGGATAATTCGGAGTTTCAAAAGTGGGAGGAAGAACATCATAAGCTGGAATCTACTCTCGAAAGCATTGACTCCCATGTGTATCTCACTCCTGAGGAAGAAGTGGAGCGGAAACGAATTCAGAAACTGAAGCTGGCGACGAAAGATAAAATGATGGAAATGGTCAGGCGGTACAAGGTAGGAAGAGCCTGATTGCGTAGGGGCAGGGTAGATACCTTGCCTTTTCTATTTTAAGACCCCAAAAGAGACCGAAATCCCTCTTTACCGAGTGAGGTAGAGAGGGATTTTTTTATTGACTAAAATCATCTATCTATGTTAAAAATAATGATATTCGGCTTGTAGAAAGTCCACAGACCATTTGTGCAGCATTCTTCCGTAAGTGCGGCGTACCCTAAGCGTACGCCCCATTTGTCTAAAGAGGCATTCGTTGTCCGGGAACTTGTGAGCGGCCAACGTTTATAGGAGCGAAAAAGTGAGAAGCGACAGAATCAAAAAAGGCCTGGAGCGTGCGCCGCACAGGGCCCTCTTGTTCGCTACCGGCATAACCCGGAGCGAACTCGACAAGCCGATGATCGGCGTGGCCACGAGCTGGAATGACCTGATCCCGGGCCATATCGGCATGCGCGATCTGGAACGGTTCATCGAAAATGGCGTGCACGCGGGCGGCGGTTGGCCCCTTTTCTTTGGGGTGCCGGGCATCTGCGACGGTATTGCCATGGGCCACATGGGCATGCACTACTCCCTTGCCTCGCGTGAATTGATCGCGGACATGGTGGAGTCCGTTGCCATGGCCCACGCCTTTGACGGGCTCGTGCTGCTCACAAACTGTGACAAGATCACGCCGGGCATGCTCATGGCTGCGGCGCGGCTTGACATCCCCACGATCGTGGTGACTGCCGGCGCCATGCATTCCGGGAATTATCGAGGGAACCGCGTGAACCTGATCAGCGCATTTGAGGCGGTTGGCAAGGTGCGGAAAGGCGAGATCTCCGAGCTCGACCTTGCGGAACTCGAGACCTGCGCCTGCCCGGGGCCAGGTTCGTGCCAGGGGATGTATACGGCAAACACCATGGCCTGCGTCACGGAATCGCTCGGCATGAGCCTTCCCGGATGCGCTACCGCGCTTGCGGTATCAGGAGAAAAACGGCGGATCGCCTTCAACAGCGGCAAGCGGATCGTCAGTATGGTGAAGGAAGATCTCACTCCGCGCAAGATCATGACCAAGAACGCGTTCGAGAACGCCATCCGCATCGACATGGCGCTCGGCGGGTCGACGAATACGACGCTCCACATTCCAGCCATTGCGCATGAGGCGGGCATCGAATTATCGATCGAGACTTTTGACAAAATCAGCCGCACGACGCCGCACCTGTGCAATATGCTGCCCGGCGGCCCTACTTATATGGAAGACCTGGACGCTGCGGGCGGCATCCCGGGTGTGTTGTCTCGCTTCACGAAAATACTGAAGCCTTCGCCTACCGTGAGCGGCAGATCGATTGTCGAGAATGCTAAGGCCGGCCGCGTGGGGAATGATGACGTGATCCGGACCTTGAACAACGCCTACCATAAAGAGGGCGGGATCGCAGTACTCAAGGGCAACCTGGCGCCGGATGGCTGCGTGGTGAAGCAGACCGCGGTGAGCGACACCATGAAAAAATTCGAGGGCACGGCCATCGTGTTCGATTCTGAAGAAGAGTCCATGAAGGCCATCCTTGCGAACAAGATCAAACCGGGGCATGTGCTCGTGATCCGGCATGAAGGGCCTAAAGGCGGGCCGGGCATGCGCGAGATGCTCTCGCCCACCTCGGCCATTTCCGGTATGGGGCTCGGCGAATCGGTTGTGCTTTTGACCGACGGGAGGTTTTCGGGCGGTACGCGCGGCCCCTGCATCGGCCACATCTCCCCCGAAGCCGCCGAGGGCGGGCCGATTGCGATCGTGAAGAACGGAGACAGGATCGTTCTCGATATCCCGAGCCGAACGCTTACGTTGAAATTATCCAACGCGGAGATCAAGAAACGGTTGGCAAAATGGAAGCCCCGTGAACCGAAGATCAAGTCCGGTTGGCTTGCACGATATGCAAAGGTGGTAACGTCGGCGAATACCGGCGCAATTTTAAAAGCGTAAATTTATTTGGTAGCTGAACCCCGCCGGGTGTGTTTCTGTCTCAGGCCAAAGCCTGGCGCTACCCTGTATAACGATAGGTGTGAACATGTCAAACAAAGAGATTACCGGTGCTGATATTTTTCTTGAATGCCTGAAGAAGGAGAAGGTCGACACGCTCTTCTGCTATCCAGGCGGCGTTGTGCTCAAAATCTTCGACGTTCTCTACGACCAGAAGGACCTTCGCATAATCCTCCCGCGGCATGAACAGGGTGGTGTGCACATGGCAGACGGCTATGCGCGGTCCACCGGTAAGGTCGGTGTGGCACTTGTCACTTCGGGTCCGGGCGCCACGAATGTGGTCACCGGACTTGCCACGGCGTACATGGATTCCATCCCTCTCGTGGTATTTACGGGCCAGGTCCCGACAGCGCTCATCGGCAACGACGCATTCCAGGAAGCCGATATCGTGGGCATTACCCGTCCCTGCACCAAGTACAATTTTTTGGTAAAGGATGTCAAAGATCTGGCGCAGACCATCAAGGAGGCGTTCTATCTTGCTTCCACGGGGCGGCCGGGCCAGGTGCTGGTCGACCTTCCGCGCGATGTGGTAACGAACAAGGCCGAGTTCCATTATCCCGACAAAGTCGAGATCAGGAGCTATAATCCGACGGTGTCGGGAAATAAATGGCAGATCAAGCAGGCGGCTGAAGCGATCGCCAAGGCAAAGAAACCGGTGGCCTATATCGGCGGCGGCGTCATCCTGTCGAATGCCGCAGCGGAGATCCTTGAGTTCGCCGAGATCACGAAAATCCCGGTGACTCATACGCTGATGGGTATCGGCGGTTTTCCCGGCACGCATCCGCTGTCGCTCGGCATGCTCGGCATGCACGGCACCTACTATGCCAACATGTCGATCCACAACTCTGACCTCATCATCGCCATCGGCGCCCGGTTTGACGACCGGGTCACGGGCAAGGTGGAGGGGTTCGCGCCTGAGGCAAAGATCATCCACATTGACATCGATCCCACATCGATCAGGAAAAACGTGCGCGTGGATATCCCGATCGTGGGCGATGTAAAACATGTGATGGCGGACCTCAACAAGGAGTTGCATCATATCAAGGAACCCTGGGACGCCATCCGCAAGAGCTGGCTCAAGCAGATCGATGCCTGGCGCGAAGAACGGCCGCTCTCTTATGAGTACGCTGATGACGTGATCAAGCCGCAGTTCGTGGTCGAGAAGCTCTACGAGCTCACAAAAGGCGATGCGATCATTGTGACCGACGTGGGCCAGCACCAGATGTGGGCGGCCCAGTACTACAAGTTCGACAAGCCTCGGAACTGGTGCACCTCCGGCGGGCTTGGGACCATGGGGTACGGGTTTCCGGCTGCAATCGGCGCCAAGGTGGCCCATCCCAACCGGGAGGTGTTCAGCATTTCCGGCGACGGCAGCATCCAGATGAACATCCAGGAGCTTGCCACGTCGGTGGAGAATAATATCCCGGTGAAAGTAGTGATCCTGAACAACCGCTATCTGGGCATGGTGCGGCAGTGGCAGGAGCTGTTCTACCAGGAGCGGTATTCATCCACGGACCTCGGCAGCACGCCGGATTTCGTCAAGCTCGCCGAGGCCTACGGGGCCATCGGCTTGCGCGCCATTAAGCCCGTTGATGTTGTGCCGGTGCTCAAGGAGGCCCTCAAGGCGAAGAGGACCGTGTTCATGGAC
>DAIDTZ010000454.1 GCA_027456925.1 Nitrospirota bacterium | reverse complement strand
CGATACCATGGTGCCGCTTCCCCGGTACTCGACGGTGGCGGGAATTCCGATCACCGAGATGATGAGCACGGCAACCATCGACAGGCTTGTTGACCGTACGCGGAACGGCGGGGCCGAGATCGTCGCGCTGCTCAAGACCGGGAGCGCCTACTACGCCCCCTCGGCGTCGACGCTGGAAATGGTCGAAGCAGTGCTGCTGGACAAGAAAAAAATCCTGCCCTGTTCCGTCTATCTCGAAAAAGAGTACGGCGTCAAGGGCGCCTTCGCGGGCGTGCCGGTGAAACTCGGAGCGGGCGGCGTCGAGCAGGTCGTGGAAATAAAACTGAGCCCCGAGGAACAGGCGGCCTTCATGAAGTCCGTTGAGGCGGTGAAAGCAGGATGCGCGAAATTCATGTAGATGAAATCCGTGACAATGTTGCGCAGATATGCGTGGACGCGGCATACAACCTGAGCGACGACGTGTTGACGGCCTTTGACCGCGCACAACAGATGGAAACGTCGCAGGGCGCCCGGGAGATCATCGGGTTGTTGAAGGAGAACGCGCGCGTCGCGCGGGAAGAACATATCCACATCTGCCAGGACACCGGCATTGCCATCTTCTTTGTGGAGATCGGCCAGGACCTCCGGATCAGGAACGGCTTCATTATCGACGCCATCAATGACGGTGTCCGCAAAGGATACAAGGAAGGCTATCTCCGGAAATCGGTTGTGGACCCGATCACCCGCAGGAACACCGGCGACAACACGCCGGCGATCATTTATACCGAGCTCGTGCCCGGCGACAAGCTCAAGATCTCGTTCATGCCCAAGGGCGCGGGGAGCGAGAACATGAGTGCGATCCGGATGCTGCGGCCCACCGAAGGCGTGGAGGGCATCAAGAGCTTTGTGCTCGACTGTGTACAGCGGGCCGGCGCGAACCCCTGCCCGCCCGTGGTGATCGGCGTCGGGATCGGCGGCGATTTCGAAAAAGCGGCGCTGCTTGCGAAAAAAGCCCTCTTACGGCCCGTGGGAAGCCCGAATGCCAAACTGGAACTTGCGTCGCTTGAAGAGGCGCTCCTCAGGACCGTGAACAAGACCGGCATCGGACCGGAAGGGCTCGGCGGCAAGGTGACTGCCATGGCCGTGCACGTGGAGAGCTTTCCCTGTCACATCGCGAGCCTGCCGGTGGCGGTGAATATCAATTGTCATGCCGCGAGGCATAAGACGATCATTTTATAAAAAAAGTTTTAAGTTTTGAGTGTTGAGTTTTGAGTTAGAAGAACTGAGAACTGTTTATATGACTTCTCCGATAAAAATACAACCTCCCCTCACGGAGGATGTCATTGTGAAGCTCAAGGCGGGCGATCGTGTGCTGATTACGGGCATCATCTACACGGGACGGGACATGGCCCACAAGTACATGGTCGACGGCCATAACAAAGGGGAGAAGCTGCCCTTTGATCTCGCCGGTCAAATCCTGTACTACACCGGTCCCACGCCGGCGCCTCCGGGAAAACCAATCGGCTCAGCAGGGCCGACGACGAGCTATCGCATGGACAAGTATACGCCGACCCTGCTTGAGCTGGGCCTCAAGGGCATGATCGGGAAGGGGCCGCGCGGCCAGGAAGTGAAAGATGCGATCAGAAAGCACAAGGCCGTTTATTTCGCCGCCATCGGCGGAGCGGGCGCTCTTATTTCACGGGCGATCAGGAAAGCAGAGGTGATTGCCTATCCCGAGCTGGGTACCGAGGCCGTGATGCGGCTTGAGGTAGAGGACTTTCCCGCCGTGGTCGTGAACGATGTGCACGGCAGCGACCTTTATCAGATCGGCGTCGAGCAATACCGGGAAATCGGCGGCGCCGAGGGCGAGAGCTGCTGATAGCCGGGAAGGGGATGCCGCCCGCAGTTGCCTGTCGTCCGCAAAATTGAATGTTTCCTATCCAGTCTCCACGTACTCTGCAGCAAAAAAGAACCAGTGAGGAGAGCAAAAATGACGATCAAGTCAAAAATCAGGACCATCCCGGATTATCCCAAGAAGGGAATCATGTTCCGCGACATCACGACCCTCATCAAGGACCCGGTGGGGTTCCGACTCATGATCGATACGCTGACCCAGCGGTATATGCATGTTGACTTTCAGTTTGACACCATTGTGGGCATCGAGTCGCGCGGCTTCATCATCGGCTCGGCGCTGGCGTACACGCTCGGCAAGGGCTTCATCCCCATCCGGAAAAAAGGAAAGCTTCCCGCCGAAGTAGTGTCCCAGGAGTATGAACTGGAATACGGCACGGACAGGATAGAAATTCATAAGGACGCCTTAAAGAAAGGCGAGCGGGTCCTTCTCATCGATGATCTTCTTGCTACCGGCGGCACTGCCCTGGCTGCTGCCGCACTGGTAGAACAACTCGGAGCCAAAGTCGTCGAGATGGCGTTTATTGTGGATTTGCCGGACGTGGGCGGGAAAAAGAAGCTGACGGCAAAGGGGTATAAAGTTTTTTCCTTGACGGAATTCGAGGGGGATTAGGCCTTGAAGCATATCTGGCTCACGAAAAAGGCGTTGTCGATACCGGCGACGCCTCTTTTCTTGAAGTTATCCGGTCACCATCCCGTACACGACGATCAGGATAAGCGCGGGCAGCATGTCGATGGTTTTTATGGCTTTGAGCTTGAGCAGGTTGAGGCCGATGGCGAGCACGATGATGCCGCCCACACCGTCGATGTTGTTCATCATGCGTTCCGCGGTGAGGAACGTGAGCCCGCCGGAGAAGATCGTAAGAGCTCCTTGAATGACCAGGACCGTCACGGCGGAGAAGGCGACGGAGAGTCCGTAGCGCGAGGCGAGAATAAAGGAGGCGAATCCGTCCATGACCGACTTTGTCTTAATCAGCAGGCTGTCGTTATATAACCCGTCCTTGAGCGAACCGATGATGGTCATGGAACCGACGCAAAAGAGCGTGCTCGCCACAAGAAACCCCTCGATGTCGTATTTGCCGGCGAGGTAAGAATCGTTCAATCGGTTGAGTTGCCCGTGCAAGCGGTCTTCGAGTTTCATGACGCCGCCTGCGAAGGTCCCGAGCACGAGCGCGAAGACCATGGGGACAATGTCGCTCCCCTGCAAGCTCATCTTGATCCCGACGAACGCCGTCACGAGGCCAAGCACGGTAAAAACCGTTTCCTTCACATCATCCCGGATCTTTTTTCCCGTAAGAAGCCCGAGCGCGCTTCCGCCTGCCACGAGCAATCCATTGAAGAGATATCCTTTCATAGAAATGCAGTATAACTATTTTTATCATGGATTGGAACAAGAATATGAGCAGCATGATGTATGAAATTAAGAATAGGCTGCGTATGGTTGCAGAATCTTGCATAAGATGCCATTGTAAAATTTTAATTGAGTATTCTCTAAACTTGTGGTATGGTAGGCAACTATTAAGCGCAACAAATTTAACCCAATTCAAGGAGGGGAAGAGGATGAAGAAGATTGCGGCAGTTCTTGCAGTAGTGGCACTGGTTGTATCGATGGCTTCTCTGGTGTTTGCAGCTGGGATGAGCACGGAGAAGGGCACCATCAAGAGCGTGAATGAAAAGGCAGGCACGGTTGTATTTTGCGCCGAAGGCACCGACAAGGACACGACCCTGAAAGCTGAAAAGGGCGTCGACCTCAGCAAAGTAAAGGCCGGTGAGAAGGTAGAGGTCTCCATCGAAAAGGACATGCTCAAGCATATGATGGTAGTTCCCGCGGCAAAGCCCAGACCAGCAGTGGGCTGCTAAGCTCAGGCATTATTCTCCAAGGGAGTCCCCGAAAGGGAGACTCCCTTTTTTATTGCTTACCCTTTCCCACAAAATGCCTTGATTTATGGGGAGGTTTGCTTTATTATTGTCATCCAATTGCGTGCAGACGCAGCCACTATAACAGAACCAACGAGGAGGAAGCAGTGATCAAAGTAAATCAGGAAGAGCTCAAGCAAAAAATCGAAAAACTGAAAAAAGCTGCAGCGGGAAAAGCAGCAAAGGCCGGCAACAAGAAGTACGAGCCCGAGGCCAGCGAAGCCCTCAAGAAAGTGAAACGGGCGCAGCGGAAGCTCCGTTCGGCCAAGGCATACAAATCGGCCGGCAAGAAGGCCGGCGAAGCGAAACCAGCCGGGGAAACGGCGACCGCGTAACCGGGGCAGCGCAGTGTGTTGCCGTTCGTCTCATACGATGATGCAGGCGCTCCGGATTGGCACGGGCTGTGCGATCACGATGCTTCTTGGAGCATGCGCGGGGGCGGTAAAACCGGTGCCACCCGCTCAGATTTCGTTGCCTTCAGCGCCGCTCGCAACGTCGGCCACTTCCTCCGCGCCCGTTCAGGGACGAATCCCGGACGGGGCCTACCTGGAAACGGGTACAGCCGCCTGGTACGGCAAAGAGCTGCAGGGAAGGAAAACGGCGGATGGAGAGGTTTTCGATATGTACGGCCTCACGGCAGCCCACCGGACCTTGCCGCTCGGCACGATCATTCTTGTTACCAATCTTGACAATTCCAAAAGCGTCGAAGTGAAGATCACGGATCGGGGCCCTTTCACCAACAACAGGGTCCTGGACCTTTCCTACGGGGCTGCCCGGGAGCTGGGGTTTGTTGCTCAGGGCACTGCCCGGGTATCGATCGAGATCTTGAAAACGGCGCGCGAGCCTGCACTGTACACGGTTCAGGCGGCGACCTTTGCCGAAGAAGAGAACGCGAGGCAGCTTAAGTACCGGCTGTCCAAGAAATTCGAGGTGGTGACGATCGTGCCGTTCGAGACGAACGTCGCGCGGTTCTACCGCGTTCGCGTCGGGTCCTATTCCTCCGAAGCGCTGGCGGAACAGGTGGCGAAGAAGCTGACGTCCGAGGGCCTGGAACCGATCGTGCTGAGAAAAGATTAGTCGAGTTCGTTCCGCACTGGCAACTGGTCAGGATTTTTACAAGATTCGGCTTTCCGTCGTTTGAACCGAGCAGTTACGAACATTGAAGAATTGAGGCAGGGTCCATGAAGCTCAAGGTCATTGCAGGCAAACTGGAAACACACAAGACCGGCGGGGCAATCATCCTTCTTTTCGAGAGCGAGAAGCTTGACAATGCTGTTGCGCGGGTCGACAAGGCTCTCGGCGGGACCGTATCGGGACTCATGAAGCGCGGTGATTTCAAGCCCAAACCC
>DAIDTZ010000453.1 GCA_027456925.1 Nitrospirota bacterium | reverse complement strand
ATGTCCTCGAAGTCTTCGACCAGCCGGTTGAAGGCCTCGGGAGACGGGTCGGCAAAGCTCTTCCCGTCCAGAGAGCCCGCCCGTTCAGGATTGAGAAAAGGCCCCTCGAGATGCGCGCCGAGAATGGTTGCGCCTTCCCGTTGCGCTGTCATGGCCCTGCGAACGGCCCCCAGGTGCTCCCGCATGATTTCTACGGAACCGGGATATATGGTGGGGAGAAGCGCGGAGGTGCCGTGCTGGCCGTGGATCTGGGCTATCTGCAGAATATCGTCCTGACGCCTGGTGCGGGTATCATATTTTTCAGCCCCGTGAACGTGAATATCGATGACGTAGTGCTTCGTGCCGATCGCATAGGCCATATGAGCTCCCTTTAAAAGACGACGAGACGACTGGGAGACTTGGGAGACGGGGCGACAAAACATCAAGCATTGACCGCCGCGTCACCCCTTCTCCCCATCTCCGCGTCGTGTTTTAGGTAATCTTCCCTCGCCGCGAAAAAAACTCGCTTAACGCCAGACGGACCACTGCCCCGCGGTCCCAGGGTTGCTTCAAGTCCCTGGTGATCTCCGCCGCGACCTCGTCCAAGGCGTCGAGGTGCTCGTCTTCGAGGAGCAAGGTCACTTCCACCAGCCCGTGATGCTCATGCCCCTCGTGTCCGTGGCCGTGATGGCCCTGTTCGTGATGTTTGTGCCCATGATCGTGTTCGTCGCTCATGAAACGCCTCCGTCGGACGGATGGAGCATAGGGCATGGAGCAAAGGCGCACCTGCCGCCGAATCTCTGCTCTCTGCCCTTTGCCCTATGCTCTATGCCCTCTGCTCTGTGCTCTTTGCTCTCTGCTAAAAAAGTATTCTCGTCATCAGCGGCATCGTAAAGAACAGCGCCACTGTCGAAAAAGCAATGCACGACGCGGTCAAAGGGACATCGAGTCCCAGCTCGTCGGCAATCACCAGGGACAAAACCATCACCGGCATCGCGCCTTCAATGGTCACTGCTTTTAATACGTCGCCGGTCAGCCCCAGCCGCGAGCCGATCCACCAGGCGAGGACCGGAGAAAGCAGCAGTTTAATCGCAAGCGCCGGCGCCGCGAGCGGCAGACGCTTCATATCACGAAAGTCGAGTGCCAGCCCCACGGTAAAGGTCATGATCGGGATCACCGCCTTGCCCATGAGCGTCGAGGCGTCCAGGAGCATGGACGGGACCGCCACTCCGCTCAATCGGACCCCGATCCCGGCGGCCACGCCCCAGAGCGGCGGAAGGGTAAAGACACGTTTCAGCGACGCGCCTAGGGAAAGTGCTTTCCCGCTTCCGTACCTCGCAGCAAAGAACACGCCGACGGTAAGCAGAAGCGGCGTGTGCGCCAGCAAATCGTAGAGGATCGCCACATACCCATACTGTTCGCCCAGCACCTGGGTAATGACCGGAAGACCCAGATAGGTCACGTTGCCGTAGGTTGCCGCCAGGACCATCACGCCGAAGGCGGGACGGGGAATGGCGTTAAACCACGGCAAGAACCGGTATGCCGCAAACCCGGCAATGGTGCAAAGGACGACAACCGCCGCACCGGTGAGCGGGATAAGGGCAACGCTCTTATCCATCGGCGCCGCGGCCATGAGACCGAAAGCAAGCGCGGGCATAAAAACGTAAAGTACGGTGACGCTCAGCGCGTGCCGCACCTTGTGACGGTCGAGGCCTCCGGGATTGAAAAACCGCCACACATAGCCCGCGGCGATGATCAGTCCGAACGAATAGAGGACCTTGTTGATACGCCGCTCCTTGTTTTCAATTATACCAGCAATTCCAGAATATTAGACCGTTCACGTGTTGTTTTATTGTATCCGATTTTCAGGAAAGATGCCAGTAAATGTCAGGGTCGAGTGGCCAGTCATTGTTTGTTTTCTTTTCGTGGAAATCGAAAATGCAACCGATGCGGCGCAGGTCTCCGGGTATTTAACCGATCAGTCGATTCCGCTCTCTTTTTTCAGGACTTCACGGTTATAGACCTCAATGACGGCCTTGCGCCGGACCATTCCGATGACGTTTTTCGAACCACCATGCGTTACTACCGGAATTTCATCGATGTCTTTAAGGGAAAATTTCTCCATGGCTGCGTTCAAATCATCGTCCGGCGTAAGCACGATCACGTTCTCGGTGGCGATGTCTCCGGCGTAAACGATGCGCGTGACCCGTTCCTCAAGCAGCACGGGCCGGACGTCCTGTATGGACACGATGCCCGTAAGGGCGCCGGCGGCGTCGACGACAGGTATATAAAACCGCTCGCGCTCGATCATAAGCTCGATCAGGCGGTGAAGGGGCGTCTCGGGCCGGACTGTCACCACGTCGGAAACCATGACCTCGGCGATCTTGACGCGGTTCATGATGTTTCGCTCTTTGCCTGCGTGGAGCTCGATGCCTTTCCGGGTGAGGTCAACGGTATCGATGGAGTCGTGGTACAACCGTTTCGCGATCAGGGTCCCGATGATGGCGCTGAACATGAGCGGCACGATGATTTTGTAGTTTCCCGTCATTTCAAAGAGGAGAAAAATGCCGGTCAGCGGCGCGTGGGTTGCAGCGGCAAGAAACGCCCCGATGCCGACCGTCGCGTAGGCTCCGGGCGTTGCCGTCAAATGGGGGAACAGCGTATGCGCGACGTACCCGAAACTGCCGCCGATCATTGCGCCGATGAAGAGCGACGGCGCGAAAACACCGCCCGCGCCGCCGGAGCCGAGCGTAATCGATGTGGCCACGATCTTGAAGAAAACAAGCAGGATGAGGATCGGGAAAAGCATGTTTTCGTGCAGCGCTTTTTCGATGAAGTCATAGCCGTTCCCCATGATCTGGGGCAGGAATATGCCGAGACCCCCCACCAGAAATGCGCCCACGACGGGTTTTATCTGCGGATGTATTGTCAAGGCGTCGAACTCATCTTTCAGGCGATAGAACACGCGGATGTAGAAAACGGAGGTAACGCCGATGATGAGGCCAAGGACGAGGTACAGGGGCAGTTCGAAGACACTCACCAGGTCGTACTGCGGAACGAGGAAGGCGGGGCTGGCCCCGTAGTAACCGCGGGAAATGACCGTGGCAACCCCCGAAGCAATGACGATAGCGGCAAACGACGCGATCTCGTAGTCTCCCAGCAGCACGATCTCCGTCGAAAACATCACACCCGCAATCGGGGCGTTAAAGGTGGCCGCGATTGCTGCGGCCGAGCCTGCCGCGATCAGGAGCCTGGTGCGGTTGCCGGACGTTTTGAGAAAACGCCCTACCGTGGATCCCACGGTGCCGCCGATTATGGCGATCGGCCCCTCAACGCCGGCGGACCCGCCTGAACCGATGGTCAGGGCCGGTCCGATGATCTTGAGCGCAATGTTCCTGAATTTCAGAAACCCGCCTTTGATATTCACCGTTTCAAGAAAACGGGCAAAACCGTACCCGTTGACCTCGCCCGGGAAATAAACGGAAAGCGGTATAAGGAGGAGCGCGCCGATCATCGGAAGCAGGGGAAGGAGCGCGCGGCGCCATCCCCCCTGCGCGATACCGAGGAGGTGAGAGCCGTACACAAAAACGAACGTATGCACAACCTGCAGGGTCGACCGGAACAGGATGTTCGCTCCAGCGGCAAGTATGCCGACCACCACCGAAGACAGGATCAGGAAGGTGCTCTCCTCCGCACGCAGACTCTCTGCCATGTGGAAGGCCTGTAGCGATTTCCTCTTAAGGTAATCAAACACGTCGTACCCCAATAGCTGTCTTTTTCTCATTCCACCAGGAGAGCATATAGAAGGTATAAAACATACCACAAACTGGATAAGATAGGCAAATAAATCCCGGTTTCATGCAAAAAATTACCATTTGCAACCGCGTAGCGGGCTCATAACGCATCGACTGTTCAGCAGATAAAAAAAGGGCGCCGGAAATAATATTAATTTCGGCGCCCCTTAACGGAGAAACATCCAGGCGAGGGAACTCACAGCGTAATCGATTACCTGCCCGCTCTCTGCGGAAAAAATGGATACCGCAAGGGCTGCCTTGCGGTATCCCAAATGGGATCATGAGGCTTGTAGCATGGAGGAGAACATAGCCAGGTCACTCTCATGGTTACCCGATAACATCCTGTCGCCGACAACGTGGCATAAAACCTTGCAACGGGACTCATGGACCAACGATTGGAATCAATGAAATAATTCAGCTCCGTGGGCAGTCTCTAATGTGTCACCACTACCAGGTCGTCTCTGCGGTTCTTCTGCCAGCAGGTTTCATCATGCTCGTTGCAAATCGGTTTTTCCTTGCCATAGCTGATGAGCGATATCCGACGGCTGGAAATACCCAGGGTGGTCAAATACTTTTTTGCGCTCGCTGCACGCCGCTGGCCAAGCGCCTGGTTGTACTCAACTGACCCGCGTTCGTCGCAATTCCCCTCGATCTTAACATGCGCCTTGGGGTTCGCTTTTAGCCATTCGGCATTTATTTTCATAATAGGCTTGGCGTCCTGACGAATAAATGACTTATCGAAATCAAAATAAATGGGCTTGAGGCCCTCCGACGTCATCCCCGCTCTCTCATTTGTTCCCCCGGCCGTTCCCTCAGCTTTCGTTTCAGTCTTGGCTTCTGCTGTTTTTGCTTCAGTCGAGGGGGCCGCAGGCGCCGCCACAGTCTCTTTTTGCCCTTCCGGAGCGGCCGTCACTTCCGTTTTTTTAGGACACCCCCACAGAGAAATGAGTCCCGCCAGTAATATGAATGAGAAATAAAGCATGCTTTTGTGTTTCATTTCGGTGTTCCTCCTTGGATAACGATTTGTGATTATCACCATGCTGTTGCATTTACGCCGCATATCGATTCCGGCATCTAGGGAGGGGATTTCGAATCAGCCATTGACATTTTTACTCCTTTAGACGCAATATTGAAAGGGAAGCGCTATGCTTTCCCTTAGATATGATAAGACACCGGAAACAGCATTAAGTTTAATGGCAAGTGCCGTTTTATTTTCTTTTCTGAATAGATGGGGTAAAAGATTTGCTCAAACGGCTGTCACTTTGAGATGGTTTTGACGGGTTCATCCTAGGGAGAGACTACCATGGCGCCATTGGGAAAAAAGGATCTGCATAGGGCCGCCCCCAGGGGTCGTACAGGAAGGGATAGTCGTAGTAATACGGGTAATCGTTGTATTTCGGCTCTGCCCACAGGTAGATTTCCCTGATCTCGAAGACCGGGTAGACATACTCCATGTCGTCGATCTTGCCCTTTCGCGCTTCAAGGAATTCTCCGGCAAGCGTTATCTCCCTCCCTTTCCTGTACACGACAGGGTCGAGCAGTCCCTTCGTTGTCGGATAGATGGCCAGAAATCTTCCGTTCACGTGCTCCCCTTCTTTCTTCAGGTAGCCCGAGGAATCAACAGGCACGTACAGCGCCTCGATCTGGGACCCCGTTGCCGTCAACTTGCTGTTTACGATCAGGCCGCCGAGGATGAAAAGCTTGCCCTTGTAGTTGTCCGGCGCCTCCCGAAGCTCTTTAAACGGCAGGTCGCGCACCCCCTCCCGCATCAGCTCCCGGTTCAGCACCGGCGCACATGCCGTAAGAAGCAGCGCTACGCTCGCTATGGTCAGCAGACGCTTCATGGTTTTATTATCCCTCGGGCAGGCAGCGGATGTCAAGGCAGGCGTGTTTTTGCTCAAAATCATTTGCATAGACCCTGTCTCCATGTTATAGTATGCAGACGATCCGCAGGGGAAGCCTTTATGCCTTCAACCAGCCCGAAAATTAAACTGTATACGCTCAGCACGTGTTCGCACTGCAACCGGACCAAGCGTTTTTTCGAGGAAAACGGCATTCCTGTCGAATTTACCGACGTGGACCTGCTTTCCGGCGAAGCCCGCGAACGCGTTATGGACGAAGTACGGAAGCTCAACCCCGACTGCAGTTTTCCCACGATTTGCATCAATGATATCGTCGTTGTCGGCTTTAACGAAGAAAGACTGCGGAAAGCCTTGGGAAAACAATGACCCCGGACAAGCTTTACGATATCCTGACCAAATACGCCGCGTCACAGGGCATCCGCTTAAACAACGACAAGCCGTTCGTGATGGACATCCTGGCGGGCCTGCTGACGAACGAAACGCGCTACGGCTACCGCTCCTGTCCCTGCCGCCTTGCCTGGGGCGTCAAGGACAAGGATGCAGACATCGTCTGCCCCTGCGTGTACCGTGACCCGGACATAAAAGAATATGGAAGCTGTTTCTGCGGATTGTACGTGTCCGTTGAATGGAATGAAGGAAAGACTGAACACCGGCACGTGCCGGAAAGAAGACCGAAGGAAAAACGCGTGATGTAGCGGCAACGAGCATGGAGCGGGGGGGGTAACGCTTTGCGCCTTGCGCTCTGCCTCATGCGGCCGCGGACAGGAACCAGATTCTTAGACAGACAAAGGAATTCATGATGAAGAAAAAAAATACGGACAACAAAAAACAAAGCATGCCGGAATTCGATTTCAAGGAATTTACGCCTGAGGAAAGCGCAATCTACGACGAGGCGGTGAATAAGTTCCGCGAGGCCATCGCCTCGGGCAAGACACTGCGCCAGGCTTACGAAAGCTATGCAATCTCCGACAAGGACCTGGAAAAGCTGATCCAGGTCGATTTCCTGAAAATCCTCATCGCAGAACGCCATTTCGGCCGGCGCCAGCCCCTGGAAGAGCTCGCCAAGGCCCTCGACGTTTCCGTGACCATCATCACGGAAACCCACGCACGCATGCTCCAGGAAGTAGGCGTCACGGCCGGCAGCCAGTTCGGTGAGGAGTTCAACGGGATCATCCCGAAGTCGAACGATTGATTGGCGGTTCGATCGCCTCGAAGCGGAGTGGCGCATGAATGAAGCTCTCTTGGAAGAGGAAAAAAAACTCAGGCTGCTGAAATTCGTCGTGGACTTGAACCAGGCAATCCTCATGCAGCAAACGGACCTTACGCTGCGGGAAGCCTTTGAGATCATGAAGGACACGAGGAGGGCTGCATTAAACCTTTTCCCGGGCAAGGATGAGGTCTTCGAGCTTATCTACTCGCCCCGGTTCCGGAGGATCATCAGGGAGCGGTTTGTCATTCGCGGCGGCCTTGCAGGATGAGCGCTGGTTAAAACCCCTTACCGTATTGTTCTCGTCTTTCCTTCGGCCGGACTGGTCACTTCCGTCTCGTAGGGATCATTGCTTCCTTTCGAGTAAAAATATTCCGTTCGAACAATCTCTTCCGCATGCTCTGCGGGCGGATACGTCTTCAGGTACTTGATCCTGCCTTTTTCATCATACTCATAGGTTGTATAGCCGATCACCGTTTCCCGCGAGTTCTCGACTGCGTGTTTCAGCTCCGTTGCCGTAACCGGGATGCTTGACGCAACCCCGACGATAAACCCGGTCACGCTGCCGATCACGATAGGCGCAGTCAGGAACGCCAGGCCGGCAAGCGCCTCATCTCGCGACGATGCGGAATAGTTGCCGTAGAAACGAAAGTTGCCCGTCAGTTCCAAACCACTTTCAAATCCCCTGCCCGTCCACTCATAGATGACGACAAAGGGTTTGCTCAGGTCCGCCTTCCGCTGCTCAACAATCGCGATATCGTAGGAGCGAACCGGCCTGTTATTTACCGCGTGAACAATGGTAAACCGGTCACCCCTTCTGCCGGGACGACTGCTGATGCGGTCTGAAAAGAGCGGCCGGCCGTGATCATCGTAGAGGATCTTCTTCACCAAAAAGGTCGTTTGCTTCGGCACGGAAGGATATTCCGTGATCGGCTGGACCCGCTCCGTCATGCAGCCGCACGTTATCAGGAAGAGGAAAACGATGACCACGGACAGGACTTTCATGACCTCACCGCTCCTGTACGGACGACCCGAATCATACCGCGGTCTTCCGAACCAGCTCGATGATCGTCACTTCCGGCGGAGCGAGAAAACGGATCGGCGGGCCCCAGGTGCCGGTGCCGCGGCTGACATGAAGGAGAGAGCCGCTGCCGAGATCATAGGTGCCCGCGTTCATTGGGAACAGGATGCGCGTGAGCACGGTGAAAGGAAAGATCTGGCCTTTGTGCGTGTGGCCGGACAGTTGGAGGTCGAACAGTCCCGGGGTCGCCCGGTTGATTGTCGGCTGGTGCTTGAGAAAAAGCGTGAACCGGTCTTGCGGGAGCTTTGAAAGAAGCTCTTTCTCCGACACGGGCTTTTCCAGGTTCATCTGGACCGCGGTCCGGTCGTCGACCCCAACGATCGTGATCGGCCCGACCGCACGCGCTTCGTTTTGAAGGACCGTAAACCCCGCTGCTATCGTGAAGGCAAGGGCCTTGTCAATGCCTGCAAAGTACTCGTGATTTCCCGTGACCGCGTAGTTGCCGTATTTTGTTTTTATTTCTCTCAAAAGTTCGGCAAGGCCCGTCATCTGGTTGATCTGCGCATCGACCAGGTCGCCGGTGGACAGGAAAATGTCGGGTTTTGCCGCTTTCACGATTTTGAGCATTTCTTCGAGACGATCGCACCGGACAATAAGGCCCAGGTGGACGTCGGAGATCTGGGCGATCGTGAGCCGGTCGATCCCCGGCGGGAGCTTCGCGGTCTCGACAACAACCTTCTCCTGCCTGATGTCCCTGGCTTCGAAGTATCCATAGGTGCAAATGGAAAGGGAGAGGCCCATACTCACGAAAAACGACACCCGTGCCGAGACAAGATAGGGGGTGACATCGGAGCGGCCGATCCATCCCGCTGTCCGGATGGCGAGACCGGCAAGGTCGAAGAGGAGAGAGCCGCAGAAAAACAGGAACAACACGGCCATCCAGAAGTAGGTGATGTAGGCCAGCGCCCGGGCCGGGAGTTCATAATCGTGCTGCTCCAGCGCGCGGACCAGGAACAGCGCAAAGACCATGAGTACCATGAACGCTGCGAGCAGGAACCCGGCGAGCGGCCCGAACTCCAGGGCGCTGCGTGCGCGCAGGAACGTGTAGACGTGGGCCCCGCCGTAGACGACGAAGACAAAAAGAATGAAAAGTCTCATCTGCCGAAACTTACCCCCATGCCCTCGGCTATTTTAACCAGTTCGCCTTCCGGTTCGACGAGCTTGAGGCAGCTGATCGCCTGTTCGAGCGGCACCGATGTGAGAAACGGCGGCTGGTAGGACACCATCTCTCCAAACTTTTTCTGCGCGATAAGTTCGACCGCGGCCGCGCCGTATCGTGTCGCCAAAAGCCGGTCAAAGGGACAGGCGCTGCCGCCGCGCTGCACGTGGCCGAGCACGGTCACGCGCGTCTCGAAGCTCGTCCGCCTGCTGATCTCGTTCGCCACAATTTCCCCCATGCCGCCGAGACGGAGCACGTATCCGTCCGATGCCTTCTCGCGCACGGCCATCTCGCCGCCGGCGGGTTTGGCGCCCTCTGCAACGACCACGATGCTCGATTTGCTCCCGGCCTTCTTCCGATCGAGCAGTTTCTCCGTAACCTTGTCGATGTTGAAGGGGATCTCCGGGATCAGGATGACGTCGGCGCTGCCCGACATGCCTGCCTCAAGCGCGATCCATCCCGCGTCCCGCCCCATC
>DAIDTZ010000452.1 GCA_027456925.1 Nitrospirota bacterium | reverse complement strand
ATGATGAGACCGGCGCCGTCGACGGCGCGGAGCGTTCCCCTCGTTTCCTCAAGAAAGTTGATATAGCCGGGAGTGTCGATGACATTGATGCGAACGCCATTCCATTCGGCGAAACCGACGGCGGCGGTAATGGTGATCTTCCGGCTGATTTCCTCCGGTTCGTGCATGAACACGGAACTCCCCGCATCGACGTTACCAAGAAGATCGACTGCGCCTGCAGTATACAGGATTGCATCAGCGAGTGAGGTTTTACCGGCTGCGCCGTGAGAGAGGATAGCTATATTGCGGACTTCCTTGACATCAGCGTTCGGCATAGACAACTCCTTCCAGTGACGGGAATTGGGTTCAGCGGGGATAGGATGCCTGTCGTATTCTATTGTAGCAGATTTACCAGATATCGGACTTTATCTTGCCTCCCTGTTTGATCAGCACGTCCACGACCGCCTCGTTGAAAAAATTGGTGGTCCGGCGGATCTCATCGTCTACCATGCTCTCATAGTACTTCTTGCCTTCGGCAAGTTCCTCCGTCAAAACATCGAAAAGGCTGTCCTTCTCGATTCCTTCCTTGACCTTGGCCTGGTTATACATAAGGACGTCGGAGAGAATGGTCCGTGCCAGTCTTCGTGCTTCATCGGGATTTTTGATCATTCTCATGGATAACGTCCTAATACGGGAGACTCAATCCTTCGGAGAAAGAATCTCGACGATGACCGGCTTGTATTTCTGTGTTTTTTCAACTTTGTTATTATACATGCGGATGAAGAAAAAAGATATGGCCATGGCCGTCATGCCGGCGATAAAGGCCCAGAGGTCGGAATGCTGCTCCCCCACATAGGGCCGGGCAATGTTTTTTGCAATAATGGCCCCGGCAACAAGGGCGACCATGGGAACGCCGTACAGTATGAGAGAGGCCTGCAAGTAGACCTGCGGTGCCACCACGACCTTGACCTTCTGGCCTTTCACGGCGCCGAGCGGGTTCGCCGCCTCCATGAGTTCCGTGTCTCCGGGATGACAGACGCCCGACGCGGCGCACTGCTCACAAGCGCTCTTTTTGAGGATCGCGACCTTCGCGATGTCCCCTTCTGTCTCAGCGACAATGCCTTCTTCTTCGATCATGGTATCACCATTCATTTGCAGAGAGCATGGAGCACAGCGCATAGCCTTGCTTTTCCTCTATGCCCTAAGCGCGTTACCCTCTGCCTTTCTTCACTTTTTTTTCGATCGCAGGAGCTTGTACTCGATGCTGTCTACCAGCGCCTGCCAGCTCGCCTCGATCACGTTCTCGGACACGCCGACGGTGCCCCACTTGTTCTTGCCGTCGCCGGACTCGATCAGCACGCGAACCTGGGAAGCCGTGCCCTCGGCTGCCGTCAAAACGCGCACCTTATAATCAAGCAAACGAAGATTTTCAAGTCCCTTGCCCGGGAAGTACTTGGGCAACACTGTGCGGAGCGCCTTGTCAAGCGCATTCACCGGACCGTTGCCCCAGGCCGCGGTGTGCTCGACATTGCCGCCGACCTCCACCGTGACCGTGGCTTCGCTCACGGGATGGGGATCAACCTTGCGTTTTTCGGTCAGGATGCGGTAATCGATCCGGTCGAACATGGTGAACACCGACTCGTAGTTGTGCCCGGCCCGCAGCATGAGCAGCTCGAGAGACCCTTCGGCGCCCTCGAACTCGTACCCCTCGTTCTCAAGCTCTTTGACCTTTTTAAGGATCACGGCCAGTTCCGGACTGTCTTTTTTAAGGGGGATGCCGAGTTCCGCCGCCTTCTGAAGGATATTGCTCTTCCCCGCCATGTCGGACACGAGTATGCGCCTTCTATTCCACACAAGTTCAGGCGCGATATGTTCATAGGTAAGAGCGCTTTTCCCTATGGCATCCACATGCACGCCGCCTTTATGCGCAAAAGCGCTGTCGCCGGTATAGGGTTGACGCTTGCGGTGCGGCAAATTCGCGAGTTCGTCCACATACCGGGACAGATCGCGAAGTTTGGCCAGACTGGCGCCGGATACACAGTCGATCCCCAGCTTCAGCTTGAGCGTCGGGATAATGGAGCAAAGGTTCGCGTTTCCACACCGTTCGCCGTAACCGTTGATGGTGCCGTGGACCTGAACAGCGCCCATCCTGATCGCCGTCATAGAGTTCGCTACAGCGACGTCTGCGTCGTTATGCGCGTGGATCCCGAAAGGCGTCGCGATCGTCTTTTTGACGTGAGCTATGATCTCTTCAACTTCGTGAGGCAGCGTGCCGCCGTTCGTGTCGCAAAGGACCAGGCAGTCCGCGCCGGCGCCTTCTGCGGCAAGCAGCGTCTGGAGGGCATAATCAGGATTTGCCTTGTATCCATCGAAGAAATGCTCGGCATCGTAGACCACTTCGTCCAGATGTTCCTTCAGAAAAAGTACGGAATCCTCGATCATGTTGAGGTTCTCGTCCAAGGTCGTCTTGAGCGCTTTGAGCACATGCAGATCCCACGTCTTGCCGAAGATAGTGGCCACAGGCGCGCCTGACGATACCAAAGCCTGCATGCTCGGGTCGGCGGAGACCTTCAACTTCGCGCGGCGCGTTGCGCCGAAAGCCGTGAGTTTCGCCTTTTTCAGCTTGACCCGACGCATTTCCTTGAAGAACTCCACATCGCGCGGGTTGGACCCGGGCCAGCCGCCCTCGATATAGTGGACGCCGAACTGGTCGAGCTTACGCGCAATG
Source organism: Nitrospirota bacterium (assembly GCA_027456925.1). GTDB lineage: Bacteria > Nitrospirota > UBA9217 > UBA9217 > UBA9217 > JAJYKN01. Next base: position 5,793 of record DAIDTZ010000452.1, on the reverse strand, counting down.
CGGATCTTGTCCTCGACCGAGAAGTTCACATCCTCGGCCTGTGCCCCGTCGCGAAGCGTCGTATCGTATAACTTTACCGATGGTTTCATGTTTGTTTTGCATGGCGCATAGTGCATAGCGCTGACTATGCGGCTTACTTTGCTTTTGACCCTCTGCCCTATGCTCTCTGCTCTTTGCCTCCGCCCTTCTACGCCGCCTTATCCATTTCAAACGTCTCATGAAGGACACGTACGGCAAGTTCGGTGTATTTCGCGTCGATCACGCAGGAGATCTTGATCTCCGACGTGCTGATCATCATGATATTGATCCCTTCTTTGGCCATGGCCGTGAACATTTTGGCGGCCACGCCGGAGTGAGATCGCATGCCCACGCCGACGATCGAGATCTTGGCGATGTCTTCCTTCACCGTCACGTTCTTTGCCCCGATCTCGGCCACGACCTTCTTCATGACCTCCTGGATCTTTTTGGCGTCGGTCCGGGGGACGGTGAAGGACATGTCGGTGAGCCCGCCTTCGCCGATGTTCTGGATGATCATGTCCACCACAACATTGTTATCGGAAATGGTATTGAAGATCTTTGCCGCCACTCCCGGCTTGTCCGGCACGCCCTGGACCGTCACTTTCACCTGGTTCTTGTCATATGCCACGCCGGACACCACCACTTTCTCCATGTCTGAATCCTCCTTGGTCACCAGGGTCCCCGGGTTGTCGTTGAAACTCGAGAGCACCCGTACCGGTACATTATATTTTTTCGCGAACTCGACGGAACGGGTCTGGAGCACTTTGGCCCCGAGGCTCGCCAGTTCGAGCATCTCATCATAGGAGATCTTGTCGAGTTTCCGCGCCTGGGGCACCATGTTCGGGTCCGTGGTATACACGCCGTCCACGTCGGTATAGATGTCGCACAGGTCAGCCTTGAGCGCTGCGGCAACCGCCACAGCAGAAAGGTCCGATCCCCCGCGCCCGAGCGTCGTCACATCGTCCGACGTTTCCGTGATTCCCTGGAATCCGGCGACCACGGCAATCTTGCCTTCCTTGATCGCATGCCTCAGCCGGTCTCCGGTGATCTTTTCGATCCGCGCCTTAGTATGGACGTTATCCGAAATGATGCCCGCCTGCCTGCCGGTAAAGGACTGCGCCTTGTACCCGAGCGACTGGATCGCCATGGCCAGAAGCGCAATCGTCACGCGCTCGCCCGTGGACACCAGCATGTCCATTTCCCGGGGATCGGGATTCTCACTCACCTGGTTGGCAAGGTTGATCAGTTTGTCCGTCTCGCCGCTCATGGCAGAGACGACCACCACGACGTCGTGTCCCTCATCTTTTGCGCGGCACACGCGCTTCGCCACGTTCCTGATCCGCTCGGGATTTCCCACGGACGTGCCGCCGTATTTCTGAACTATGAGCACCGCTACTGCCTCCTTAAAAAAGCATTTGCCACGGAGATAACGCCGGCATCAGGGCTTATTTCCTGTCTTCCTCTCAGTGTCTCCGCGTCTCCGTGGCAGATTTAATCTTTCTTTAAAAAATAATCCATCAAGGTATGTCCTTCTTTGAAAATCAGAGCGTCTTTTCTCTGCGCGATCCCCTCGTCGTAGCTGACCGCGTCGCCGACGCGCTCCGACCTGGTGTCGTAGATGACGAACGGCACGGGGTCATTCGAATGGGTGCGGAGCTCGATCGGAGTAGGATGGTCCGGGAGCGCCAGGATCCGATATTCATCGAACTGTTTCATGCCGTGAATGATATTCCCGACAATGAACTCGTCGAAATCCTCAATTGCCTTGATCTTGTTCTTGAGATCGCCGGTGTGCCCGGCCTCGTCAGGGGCCTCAACATGCACGTAGACCACATCCTTGGTCTTCAGGGCCCAGAGCGCATGTTCGGCCTTACCCACGTAATTGGTGTCGAGCCAGCCCGTGGCGCCCGGCACGGTGATGACTTCGAAACCCGCATAGATGCCGATGCCCTTGGTGTGGTCAACCGCGGAGATCATGGCGCCTTCGACCCCGTACTTTTCCTTAAAGGTCGGCATCTTCGGGCGCCTTCCCTGGCCCCCGAGCCAGATGCTGTTCGCAACGCGCTTGCCGTTCTCCTGTCTCGCCTTGTTCACTGCGTGGGAAAGGAGAAGATCGGTCGATTCTTCCATCAGCCCGTTGATGACATCGTCGCCTTCGCCGCTCGGAAGATATCCCTGGATGTCCTTGTCCTGGATATCGTGCGGCGGAGTGCATTCGAGCTTGTCCTTCCCGCCTTTCCAAACCATGAGGTGGCGATAGCTTACCCCGGGATAAAAACGGATGCGTTCATTGCCCAGTTTGGCGTCGATTTCTTCGATGAGGAGACGGGCTTCCTGTGTCGAAATATGACCTGCGCTGAAGTCCTCCATGATGGCCCTGCGGCCGCTACCCGAGGACTTTCCGCCAATAATGCGCAAGGTCACCAAATTGCAGCGAAAAGCAACATCATCAGGCCCCAGTTCGACGCCGATGCTGGCCGCCTCGAGGGGTGAGCGCCCGGTATAGTACTTTCGGGGATCATACCCCATGACGGTAAGGTTGGCCACGTCGCTGCCCGGTGGAAACCCCGGAGGTACCGTGTACACCATTCCTACCGTACCGGACGTCGCAAGCTGGTCGAGGTTCGGCGTTTTGGCGGCCTGCAGGCATGTTTTCCCACCCAGGTCTTTATGAGGACGATCGGCCATTCCGTCGCCGAGTAATATGATATATTTCATCGCATAATTCCTAACCCGGACAAGCCGGAAAAGCTTTTGACAGGATTACAGGATAACATCGGGTAAGCGCGGATTTTGCTTTAAATAACTTCCTGTAAATCCTGTTATGCTGTCAAATTTACCGCAAGGAAAAGCTTCCGGACAAACCGGAATGATAAGAGGGCGTGGGAAACTCTGCACACAATGCTGTTCCAACGGAGCACGTCCAGGCCCTGAAATCAAGAGACCTCATTCCCCTGAACAGCCTCTACGTTGACTCCACGCTCCTTGAGATAGGCAATGCCCGCCTCAAGTTCCTTTTCCGTACCTTCGAGTTCCAGCACCACTTCTCCCACGCTCTCGGTAACCTTGGCACGCCGAATATTCGGCATAACATCGAACTTCTTGGCCATGGTGAAAATCACCGGTTCCTTGATCAGTTCCCGGGGAAAGGTGAGTTTGAGTCTCTTCGTTGCCATATTCCCTCCTGTACTCAGGTGGAAAAGACGCATGCATCAGCGAAAGGAAACGGAGAATGGGGGGAGAAAGGATCTTTTGGGCCGATCCTTAGATTCTGCGTTTTTTAACTGAGCCCGCATCCGCCGGCGATGGCCGGGACGATCGAGATGCTGTCCCCATCCTCGAGCGCGGTCTCTTCCTTGTTCACGAAGCGGATATCTTCCTCATTCACGTAAATATTTATGAAGCGCCGGACCTTGCCGCCTTCCGACAAACGCTCCTTCATCCCGGGATAATCCTTTTCGAGCGCGTCAAGGAGTTCAGTGATGTTCTTCGCGCTGCACTCGACTTCTGCTTTCCCATTTGACAGCTTCTGCAACGGAGTTGGGATTCTCACTTTGATTGACATTGGTATTCCTCCTGAAAATAAACCACATTAAAAGGCTTTCGCGGATTGTACGGAATTCGTGGATTCAATCCCGTTACTGCGCGGACAAGCGGACCTCGTCCACCTTTCCCTCTTCGATCGAAAAACCCCGGGCAACGGGTTTTGTGCGGTCCATGAGGGATATAATGACATACACGGCATCGGGGTAGTTCGGCAACTGCGTTCCCGGCCAGTACGCCTTTTCCACATCCACGCTCGATGGATAGGCCTGTCCGGTAGGATGGGAATGGAACATGCCGACCATTTCAAGGCCCGCTGCCCGGATGTCTTTCATTACGCGAAATTGCTCTTCCGCATCCATCTCATAGAAATCCGGTCCGGGCTTCGCATTCTTCATGCAATAGACCTTTTCCACCCTGCCGGCTTTGCCGGCCAGCATGCCGCAGGCCTCGTTCGGAAGTCCCGCAGTGCAGTGGTCAATCATCGTTTGAAGGTCTGATTTCCTGAAGGTCAGCATTTTTTACACCTTTATGATTAATGACTCATGGAGCAGAACTGTTCGTAGTCGATCAGTTCCGTGATCGTCGGATGTTCTCCGCAGACCGGGCACTCCTTGTTCCGGGGCACTTTGACCGTACGGAAACTCATATCAAGCGCGTTCCAGAGGAGAAGCTTGCCTTTCAGCGGATGACCGATGCCGAGGATCGCTTTGATCACTTCGGTTGCCTGCAAGGTGCCGATGACGCCCGTCACAACGCCCAGAATACCGGCCTCCTGGCAGGACGGCACCATGCCCGGCGGCGGGGGAACTTCGAACAGGCAACGGTAACAGGGTCCTTCGCCCGGGAAAATGCTCATGAGCTGGCCCTCGAACCGGAAGACCGCGGCGCTGATGAGCGTTTTTTTAAGCATGACGCAGGCGTCGTTCACGAGATAGCGGGTCGGGAAGTTGTCGCTCCCGTCCACGACGATATCATAGTCTTTGATGATATTCTTGATATTGGCGGAGGTAAGCCGTTCTATGTGCGTAACGACTTTCACATCATGGTTCAGCGTCTCGAACGTTTCTTTCGCAGAATCAGCCTTCAACACTCCGAGCCGGCTCGTATTATGGGCGATCTGGCGCTGAAGGTTCGATATCTCTACACGATCGTTGTCGATCACGCCGATGGTCCCCACGCCCGCCGCTGCAAGGTAGTAGCCCACCGGGGAGCCGAGCCCGCCGGCGCCCACGAGCACGACCCTCGCGTTCAGAATTTTTTCCTGCCCCTCGCCGCCGACTTCAGGGAGCAGAATGTGCCTGCTGTAACGCAGTATTTGGTCTTCGGTAAAGTCCATTGAGGATTCCTACTCCTTCATTCCTGATTCGCGATTCCTAATTCTTAATTCTTCACTACTTAACGTCTCACGTTTTTTTCTTTTCCTTATCCTTCCGGACAAGGATATGCCACTCTTTTTCTCCGGTCTGATCGATCTTCAGGACCTTCTGCCCTTCGTTCTCCATGCTCCTGGGAACATTTTCCGACGCGGGCTTGTGATCCGTAACGATCTCCAGCACCTCGCCGAGATTCATTTTTTCGATCGCCAGCTTCGAACGGACAAAGGTATAGGGGCAGACCTGTCCTTTGATGTCGATCGTCTTATCTATCTTGATTTCATCACTCATTTTGTACTCCGTTTCGGATTGACAATTGCGGAACGAGTATCAATTTTCGACTTCTGCTCTTCATTCCGCATTCCGCAATCCGCAATTACTGCTTCCCTTCCTCCACTCTTATCACAATGGTTGCGCCTGCCACACAGTCCATCTTATTGATCTCATCGAGCGCCTTGCGCACATCACGCTCAATGGCGTCGTGGGTCATCATAACGATGGGCACTGCCTCATCCACCTTGCGGCCTTTCTGGATCATCGATGAGATGCTGATATTGTTCTTGCCGAGCACGCCGGTGATGCGGGACAGAACACCCGGCTTATCGATCGCAGAGAACCGCAGATAATAGCATGAGGTGATATCTTCCATTTTCCTGATTTTCAGCAGCCTTCGCTCCCGGAACGCGACCACCGGCGTCCGGTCAGTGCAGCCGGCGAGGATGTCCCGGCCGATGTCGATGATGTCGCTCACGACCGCGCTGCCCGTGGGCATGTCGCCCGCCCCCCTGCCGTAGAACATGGTCGAGCCCACGGCGTCGCCGACGATTGAAAGCGCGTTGAACACCCCGTCCACGGA
>DAIDTZ010000451.1 GCA_027456925.1 Nitrospirota bacterium | reverse complement strand
GTCGATGCGCTCAACACGTCGGACGAGGTGCGCAAGATCAACCCGGACATGGCGGTGATCATTATGACCGCCTACGGCACCATCGAGACCGCGGTCAAGGCCATCAAGGCCGGCGCTTATGATTATCTTCCCAAACCGATCGATCTGGAGCAGGTTGTCGTTCTTATCGAGCGTATTTCAGAACGACAGAACCTGATCCGGGAAAATTCCGAGCTCAAAGAACGGCTGCGGGAGCGGTACAAGTTTGATGAGATCGTAAGCAACAGCAGAGCTATGGAAGAGGTGTTGAACCTTGCGGGCCGGGTAGCGGCAAGCAATGCGACCGTCCTGCTCCTGGGCTAGAGCGGGACCGGCAAGGAACTGGTCGCCAAAGCGATCCATTATCACAGCCCCCGCGCCACCTTTCCGCTTATCAAGGTCAACTGCGCCGCGTTGCCGGAAGCGCTGCTGGAAAGTGAACTCTTCGGTCATGAGAAAGGTTCGTTTACCGGTGCGACGACGCGCAGGATCGGCAGGTTCGAAGCAGCGGACAAAGGGACCTTGTTCCTCGATGAGATCGGCGAACTGACGCCGGGAATGCAGGTAAAACTGCTCCGGGTGCTGCAGGAACGGGAATTCGAGCGGGTCGGAGGCAACGTGACCATCAAGACCGACGTCCGTCTGATCGCCGCAACGAACCGGGACATCGAACAAGCGATCAGGGCCGGGAGCTTCAGGGAAGATCTTTATTACCGTTTGAATGTTGTTTCCGTCGTCATCCCGCCGCTCCGGGACCGGAAAGAAGACATCCCGGGCCTGCTGGATTTTTTCGTCAAAAAGTACGGCGACGAGAACAAGAAACACATTCACGGCATTTCGGCGGAAGCGCGGGACCTGCTGATGCGTTACAGTTATCCCGGCAATGTCCGTGAGCTGGAAAACATCATTGAACGGGCCATCGTTCTCGCAAAGCGGAGACTCATAACGGCGGCGGATATGCCGATCCATGTACAGGCGGTCATGGCGGACGGCAAGATGCCCGTCGAGCACCTGAACGGTTCATTGAACGAGACGCTGGATACGGTCGAACGCGGCCTGATCATCGAGGCGCTGAAAGAGACAGGCGGAGTCCAGACGCGTGCGGCCGAGCGGCTTGGCATCAGCGAGCGCGTGCTGCGGTATAAATTAAAAAAATACAGAATAAAGGACGAGGGGTAACGGCCGTTGAGGAGAGGGCTCTCGGGGGATGACGATGGAAGAATTTCTAGTCCTTACGGCCTTTATTGCAGCTTGACTTGACGCCGGTTTCAGGTCGAAGAGTTCTTGCCGTTGTGGCTAGGCTGGGAGAAGTCACGCTTGCTCAAATTTAATTTTCATCTGATAGCTGTCGTTACCCTGGGCAAAACGCGCAGTCAGCAAACGCAAGAGCTGCAATCGCTGACTGCAACGCAAGGGTGATAATTTTTATCATAAGTGTTTTCGTTACCGGTGGCAACGGACGCAGTTCTTTGGTTCCTTCACGTCGAAGGCCTTCTGCCCGTTGTGGCACTTGCCGCAGAAGTCACCTTTGGTAATCTTACTCATGTCCATTTTGTACGATCCCTGGGCCATCTGGAAAATCTGGTAATGACACCCTGTGCATTTCAGGCCTTGTTCGTTGACGTGTTTCTCGTGGCTGAAAACGACGGGCGCGGCATTCTTAGGCGTAAAGGTCAGGTTTCCACCGCAGACTTTCTGGGCAAAAGCACTGAACGGAACGGTCAGACACACAACCACTGCTGCCATAGATAGGAT
>DAIDTZ010000450.1 GCA_027456925.1 Nitrospirota bacterium | reverse complement strand
TATATATATACGTTGCTTCGCAACAAAGTGATCCATGTAAATCTTAAGTATTAAGACAAAAAAATCATTAAACCCAGGGACATTCCAGTTGTTTTTACCGCTCCTGCAATATTGTTTTGAAATTTTAGAATAAGGAAAGTTTAACCTTGGTCACTTTTATTGTCAAGGTACTATTCACGCCAATACTGCTGCAAAACGGCATACAAACGAATGTTTCCGATATGTACAGTTTTGGTTACGGCCGGGCAGGTCCGTTGCGTCCATGGCTTCTTTACTATCAGCAAAATATCTCTGACGCACTGCATAAGAAGTCCAGTTCAATGAAATATAGTACGATGTTTTTCTGATGAAGTAAATGATCTCGATGGGGTATTTTAAGGGTATGTGGACAACCACCCATTGCACGGGAAAATCTCCCCTGCACGGGCCCCCGCGACAAGGAACGGAGTTAAGGAAGGTTTGAATGGCTGAGAAACAAGATCAGTATGAATATGACGAGGAAAGGAACAACATCCAGCCCCTGGAATCGGCGGTCTGAATTGCCGTGGTATCTCCGACAATCTGCGCCTTGCCCGTTCCGTAGGTCATGCCGCCGCCCAAGGTCACCACGGTATTCCGTGTGAAGTGGCTTATGCTCGCCGTACCGCCGTAGAGATCAATATGTTCATCCTGATTTACGCCGCCTGTTTTCACGGTCGGCGAATTTGCATAATTCGTATAAAGGCCGCCGCGAAGGGCCCAGTTTCTGTCAAGGTAGTATTCCGTACCGACCGCAAAATTCGTAACCGCCTCCATATTCTGCTCCGCAACTTTTGTATAATAGTTGATGTCTCCGCTGAAAAGCAGGCTCTGCGTCGGAAACCAGGCAACGCCTACGCCGATCTGGGTGGGATACTTCGGGCTGGAAGAGGAACTGAGCGGCGCGTCCGGAAGAGAAGTTACGATACCGCTGCTGGAACTGCCTGACGTGATGATGTTATTCTGAAGCATGGAACTTTGTGAAGTCATGCTGGCCCCCCCTACGAAAACCTTTGACACGGTAAGACCTGCCGAGACATTGCTCACCGGCGACCACATGACCCCGAGGATCGGCCGAAAGCCCCACTGCTCTGAATGCAAATAGTCGTTTAACAACTGATATCCGCCATTGCTCGTTTTTATAATCTGGTTCAGGATCTGGATCGTTTTTTTGTGATAGTAGTACAGAGTGAGGCCAACTGAAAAATTGTCGCTCAGTTCCATGGCGACCGACGGGCCCAGGTTATAGACGTTGCTCTCATCGTTAAAATTGATGATATAGGAGGTAATGGTTGCCTGGGAGCCATCCTGGTTTTTGTTGAGTCCGCTTGGGTCGTAGAGCTTCAGATCATGGAACGTCTGGCTCTGGTCTTCCATGATGGAATCGGGCACGGCGTAAGAAAAGCCGACCTTGAACTTTCCAAGGGGCTGGACCACGCCGAAGTAGTTCGGCAACAGCGATGAAGATCGTCTCGTCCAACCGTTGCCGCCGATGACGCTCTTGTACGTCTTTTCATTATCGTAATAGGCGTTGACGCTCGCCGACATGTTCCTGCCCGTGGTATAGGCGACGCCGGCTGGATTGTAGTAGAGCCCGGTGGCGTCATCGGACACCGCCGTATAAGCGCCGCCCATGCCCGAAGCGCGGTCACCGACCAGGAGGTTGGTATAGTGAAAATCGTCGGCCACGGCTGCGCCGCCTGATGATACAATTGCAGATACGATTAGAACAAAACCGATTATTTTTCTGAACATGCTCTTCCCCCTGCCGTAAGAGTCGGCGCGCAGCTTCAGATCGATCAAAAAAACACGCAATCAGGCAAATCCACAATGATGCTAGAAGATATTATAAAAAAAACAAAAATGCAAGGTCAAAAAACGTAAAGGACCTTGCGCGGCCCGGGCGGGGGCTTTGATAAGGCAGGATGAACTGAGGCTTTTGCAAAAGTCATCAACCGCCCTTTGCAAAAGCCTCTCTGCGGTCAGCTTATTTGGGTTTTATCTGGCGCTGTCGGCAAACCGCTCTTTATATGTCCTGTAATTGCCGGTGTCGATCCCCTCCTGGCTGATGGTTGCCTTGAGCCAGGCGATCCTGTCTTCAAATGACGGGTGGGTCCTATCAAGCACTTCGGTCTGTTTGCCCTTCAACGGAGCGATCCGCTCAAAATAGCGAACCAGACCGTTGGGATCGTAACCCGCCAGTGCGCAGAACAGTACCGCGTCGCGGTCGGCTTGCGCCTCGTCTTCCCGTTTATAGCCGTTCTTGAACAGCATGTCTAAAGCATGGTCCACTGCCTGGGAAAAGGCCGCGCGGCCCGCTTCTGTACTGCCGCCGATAAGCATGGCGAGGCCGGCTTCAGGCGATTGATCGGCGCTGCGGATATTCAGTTCCTTGACCACCTGTTTCTCTACGACGTGCCCGAGTTCATGGGCGAGCACTCCGGCAAGTTCGGATTCATCCTTCATCTGGGCAATCGCGCCGCGCGTCACGAAGATGTAGCCGCCGGGCGCCGAATAACCGTTGATCTCGTCGGTGTTCAGAACGGCGAAATGAAATTCGATCTCCGGACGGTTCGTGCTCCTGGCAAGCACCTGGCCGACCAGGTTCACATACTTCATCAAACGAGGGTCATCGTAAAGACCGTAGCGGGCGATGACCCGCGCAGCCACCTCGCGGCCGAACCTGACTTCCTCGGCAATGTCCGACTGAACGACGTCGTCGTTCGACGATATCCGCTGCCTGAACTCTGCATCGGCCCCCGATGCGGTAAGCGGCGCCGGGAAGACCAGACCCAGCGACAAAAGGACTGCGAACAGGAAACTGGTCCCTTTCATAATTTGTCCCCCTCCATGAACCGGCTGAGCTCTTCCGGAGTCACCTTAAAAGACTCGACTTTCTCAAGAGATGCATAGTCCACTTTTTCCTCTTTGCTCAGTCTCCGCCGGTCGTCCACTGTAAGGCCCCGGGCCGCGGCGGCGCTGGTGTACGACGATACGCGGCGACGGACGCCCTGTCTGATGTCGCTTTCATCGGCTTTGATCAATCCCACCTTTTTAAAAGGCGGGTGGGTGGCGAGCAGGAGGTCCGGGACATACCCCACTTTGCCTTTGTATCTCACCTTGATCCAGTTCCCTTGCTTCGCCAGGGAAGCGAATTTGTATCCCTTCCCTACTTCCCCCAAAAAACGGGACTTGAATGACGCAGCGGACATCACTTTTGCCTTTGCGCTCTGCACAAAATATGCGCCCTGGGCAAAGACCGCCGTGGCAAACAGCATCACACTTATGAGTGCAACGGACAGCATCGCTAATTTTCTCATATCGCGCCTCCTGGAAACAGTTCAAAGTTCGGAGTTCAATGTTCAGACGTTCAAAGAACGCTTTACGTCCTGTTGCTTTCACCCGTCCGCGCCGAGCCCGCCAAAACACAAACCATATTTTGCAACAACATTATGACTCCACTGTATAGATATCAACCGGCTGTTCCCTGCCCTTGACCTTGACATTGCCGAGCAGTTTGCAGTTGATCCTGTCCCTGATCTTATTATACGTATATTCCGAAAAGATCAAAGGGGTCTTGTACTCCTTGGTGATGCTCTCAAGCCGCGACGACAGGTTGACCGTATCACCCACAACCGTGTAGTTCTTCTTTTGCTCGGAACCGATGTTCCCGATGGTGGCCACACCGGAGTTGATGCCGATGCCGATCTTCACTTCATGGTCGAAACCGCGGCTCTTCAGGGTCCGATTGACCTCTTTCAGGCCTTCCAGCATCTCTACGCCGGCCAGCACCGCCTGTTCGGCATGGTCCTTCGTCGGGACGGGAGCGCCCCAGAACGCCATGATCGCATCGCCGATGTATTTGTCGATCGTGCCGTTATGCTTCAGAATGATGTCGGCCATGACGGAAAAATGGATATTCAGCATTTCCACGATCTTTTCCGGCGGCGTCGTCTCCGACATGGTCGTGAAGCCGCGGATATCGGAGAAAAGCACGGTCAATTCGACTTTCTGTCCCGCGCTCGACTTGATATATTCCTTGTAATTATTCAACACTTCGTTGAGAACGTCTTTGGAGACATATTGCGTAAACAAGTGCGATACCCGCCGCTTATCCGCAGCTTCAGTAAAGGTCAGGTACCCGAAGGACAGGAACCCCGTCGATACCGTAGAAAAGATGAATGGCACCAACTCGACCTGCGTGTTGGCCTTGAAGGAAACAAGTGCGTAACCGACGTACACCGCCAGCATGAGCACCGGGAAGACAGCCCTGAAGATCAACCGTTTCGAGAACATGACCGCCCATGACGTGAGAAGCACACCCACCAGTATGGAGGCGTACGTCAGTCGCTCGTCCGGAGGGTGCATGAAGTCATTCTTGAGATAATTATTGGCAAGGAAGGCGTGTAACATCACTCCGGGCGCGCTCGGAGCCATGGGCATAGACTTGAGGTCCGCCCCCCCCACGGCGCTCACGCCGATGAACACGATGCTGTCCTTGAACACTTCGGGGTTTACCAGCAGGTTTTCGACCTCGCCTTTCCTGATCTTCTGGAGCGATGCAAACACGCCGCTCATGGAATACGTGTCCACCTTATCGAGACCGTACATGTTGATGAGGACGTTCCCGTTATGATCGATCGGCAACCTCCGGTCGTTTACCCATATGGAGTCGCGATTGATGACGATCTTGCTGTCGTCATCGATAAACGGAGCGAGGCCGAGTACCGGGAAATACTTGCCCTGGTATTCGCGAAGCGGCTGGGTCCTGCGGTAGCTGTTGTCCGCGTCGGGCTTGAATTCGACGACGGCGATGCTCTTCGAGGCCTCGGGCAAGCCGGCGATCGGCAGCGAAAAAGCGTTGCTCTCGGCGCCGGGAGGGACAGCCAGGGATCCGCTCACATTTTTGACCGCAAACCTGTGTATGAAATCGGGCGGCATGGGCCTGTTCAGATCACTGTTGTTCTTGGCTTCCGGGTCCGGATCGTCATGCTTGATAATGATGCTGTGATAGACGTTCTGTGACGCCATCGTTGCTTCGATGAGCGCCTTGTCGTTGGCCTCATCCTGCCGTTCCGTGAATAAAATATCGAAAAGCACGGCCTTCGCCCCGCCCATCGAGAGAAAATCAAGCAGGTCGGCCCATATGGCGCGCGGCCAGGGCCACCGTCCCGCAATGTCCGCCATCGAATTGAGCGCTGCTTCATCCACGAGGATGACCTTGATCCTGCTGTCAACGGGCTTGTCTGCGCGCAGCAGCCTGGTCTGCAAGTCGTACACGAAGAGCTCCGGTTTATCAAAAAGACCAAAGAAATAACAGGAAGCGGAAACAGCGAGTATCAGGAGGGCGATCAGAGAAATGATGGTGATTTTTTTCGTCATGGCTTTCTCGCAAAGATTGATTAAATATTACTCGAAAGCATAAATTCTGTAAAGGGAATAATCACGTTCCCGCTGCTTCCGAAGGAGGCCTGATCACGGGGACAAACCATCTTCCGGCCGGACCATCACTGTTTTTCGTTCCGAAAGCGTAACCAGCCCCGGTTTTGCGCCTTTTGGCTTTTTGACGTGCCGGGCGCGCGTATAGGCGACCGGCACCTTGTCCGCGTTTCTCCCTTTGCTGTAATGGGCGGCAAGCGCCGCCGCTTTCATAAGGACCTCGGCCGGGATCTCTCCCCTCTTCGCGTTCCTTACAAGAACATGTGATCCGGGAAGTCCTTCCGCATGGAGCCAGAGATCGTCGGGACGGGCAAGTTTTGTCGTGATGTAATCGTTGCCCGCTGCGCTGCTCCCCACCAGAATTTCCCAACCGCGATGGACCACGGTCCTGAACCCGGAAACTTTCTTCGCCGGAGAAGCTTTTCCTTTTCCCGTTCCCAACCTCTTCTCCCCCAGGTACCCCCGGGCCGCCAGTTCGGAACGGACAGCGTTGAGGGCGGAAGCATCTTCCGCTTTCCCAGCTGAGTCCAACCGGTCGCTCAGATAGGACGCTTCCTCAACCGCATCCTGCAGTAGCGATGAAATGATTTGCTGCCCCGCTTTGGCTTTTTTATATGCCTTGAACTTGAGCTCCGCATTCTTCGACGGAGACCGCTTCGGGTCCAGTTTGACGAACGCCATGCTGCCGTCATAGCCCATAAGCTCGGCATGGTCCATACCCGTCTTCAGGTTCCGCAGATTGGCCAGGATCAGAGCTCCTGCCTCTTTGAACTCATCGGCGTGTTCCGGTGAGGCAAGGTCCGCGGCCAGGGCAGCACGCTTTCGCTCAATCCTCGCCGCGGCTTTGCGAATAGCGGCGCCGACCTCCGACCTGAGCCTGGAAAGATGTTGCTCCCCTGCCAGGCGCGCATAAAAAACCTCCGCTCGTTTGTTCGGCGAAAGGACTTCGCCGGCAACGGGAAGAGGCGTGTCCGGGGCAAGGTCGGTTCTTTTCCGGGGGAGAGCATAGTGCGCTCCCGGCAACAGCGTTCGCCTTGCCTGCTCCGTGAGCGGAACCGGATAATACGCGGCAACAATCCGCAAATCTGTATCGAGAAAAAAAAGGTTTGCCGACGAACCCGTCAATTCGAATACGAGACGCTGTTCCTCGGAGGACCGGGCAAAGCGCATCTCGGCTATCCGATCAGCGTTCAGGAGAGAGACGCTCTTTAGGCGCACGCCTGCAAGGAGGCTTCTCAGCGTCAGGATAAAAGGATGCGGCGTGCCAACGGATCGCGGTTTTTCACTGACTAAATGCATGCGCGGAAGAGACCGGTCGGGAGAGAGAAGCAGCGTATATTTCTTCCGGTCACGCTGGAGCAGAAGATACAGGCCTCCCTCCGGGCACTGGAGCACCCGCTCCACCCGGGCGTTGTTCAAAAGTTCTGAAAGCTCTTGAATGACCTGTGAAAGTGTTTGAAAATCCAATCCCCGGCACCTGACCTGGCTTTTAAACTCGGCAAATGAAATGATAACGCGTTCCCCATTAGGGAACGTTCAACATCTTATGGACCTGAGGTATGACGCGCACGTCGTCGATAATTTTGAGCGCCTCGTCCTGGAATTCCACGAGCATGCTTGCCAAGGGAGCAAATTCGGCGCCCGCGGGTTGCAGGATAAACGGAATGGACAGGCCGCAGCTTGCTATGATATGCGCGGAAGTAAGGATGTCCTCTTTTGTTGTTTCCCTCGTGACCACCGCTTTGATAAACAGTTCCTTTCCCTGCGACGCGGCAAGGAACTTCCGGTGCTCTTCCCACAGGGGACGAAGACCCGTAGCCGAGGGCAGTTTAAAGTCCATGCTGACGACGTCTACGAGGTCGCGGACCGCTTCCATGGCGTCGTGATGAATGCCGCTGGTCTCGAGATAGATACGGTAGTTTTTTTTCATCTGAGGCAGCCATTGGACCAGAAAATCGCGCTGGAGCAGGGGCTCCCCTCCCGTCAGGCTGAGGACGGGACGCGAGGGGCCGGGGATCACCAGCCGCGAACAGAGTTCTGTGAGGCGTTCCGCAGAAACAGGGTTGGAGATCTGCTCATATTCCAGGATGGGCCCGATCTTGACCTGAAGAGTGCAGGGATGTCCGGGGGGCCCCTCTTCCGGAAGCGAACTTGCATGAGGAGTGTCGCAGTAACCACAGCGGATATCGCAACCCTGAAACCGGACGAAGATATGACGCTGCCCGATCCACGGTCCCTCGCCTTGAATGGATGCAAAGATTTCATGTATTGATGCGTCTTTCATTTTGTCATAATACAGAACAATCACGTGAAATACAAGCCGGTCAGTTCAAGGAGCCGGCGAAATTCAATCTAAATAGTGCGGCAAAGAACGAAAAGAACGTAGCACTAAAGGATGTCATTCTTTGGCTTGACAAGCGACCTCTAATGGGGTAACTTAAAATCATACAGGAGGAATGATGATTCAGAGAATTGTCTCGTTTTTACTTATAGTTAGTGCGACACTGTTCTTTTCCTTTCAGCCCGCATCTGCGGATTCGTCATCAGTTCCTCAGAACCCGGTTCCCGGTGTCCCTGCGCAATTAAAGCCCCCGACAGAAGACGTGGCCCAAGTCGACGAAAACATCGACGAGATGACCGAAGAGAAGCCTTACAACATCCCGATGATTTTGAACGACAGCGTTGAAAACCATCTCGAATATTTCAAAACACGGGGACGGAAGGTATTCCAGCGATGGCTCGACCGTTCAGCGAGATACATCCCCGTGATGAAAGACATTTTTCGCGAGAAAAATCTGCCTGAAGACCTGGTCTACGTTGCCATGATCGAAAGCGGGTTCAATCCCTACGCCGTTTCCTGGTGCAAGGCAGTCGGTCCGTGGCAGTTCATGCCCGCAACAGGCAAGCTTTACGGCCTCAAGATCAACTGGTGGATCGATGAACGAAAGGACCCCGTGAAATCGACGTATGCGGCAGCGGAGCACCTGAAAGACCTGCACAATCTCTTCGGTTCCTGGCCCCTTGCCCTTGCCTCATACAACGCAGGCGCCGGCAAAGTACAGCGCGCCGTACTCAGAACGCGCTCTGATGATTTTTGGGACTTGAAGGCCTCGCGGTACATCCGCAAGGAAACAAAAAATTATGTGCCCAAATTCATGGCTGCCACCATCATCGCCAAAAACCCGGAATCCTACGGCTTTACGCTGAACAACTTCACTCCCTACGAATTCGACGAAGTCACGCTTGGAGAGAGCGTTGATCTTCGCCTTGTCGCCCGTTGCGCGGGATGCAGCTATGAAGAGATCAAGGAATTGAATCCCGAACTCAGGCGATGGATCACGCCGCCGCATTATGATAATTACGTCCTCAGAATCCCGGTCGGCAAGAAGGATGTTTTCCTCGCAAATTACGCCGCCGTCCCCCCGGAGCAAAAAATACAGTGGGAGCGCCATGAAGTTCGGAAAGGAGAGACGCTGGCAGCCCTTGCAAAGCGCTACAACACCTCGCTTGAAGCGATCCGCGATATCAACAGGCTCAAGAGAAACCGGATTGTTCCCGGCAAACATCTTCTTATCCCTCTGGACATCAACGCGAAAGCACAGAACATCAGCTATCTTACTCCCGAACGGGAAAGGAAACAGCAGAAAATTTTGTACCGGGTCAGGCGGGGCGAATCTCTCACGAAGATCGCCAGACGGCACAATGTGACCGTCACTGCCATCAAGGGGTGGAATAAGGGATTGGGCGCGTCGATACGGGCCGGGCAGAAAATTAAATTGGTCGTGGACGTAGATCAAATTTAACCGATCCGGCGCAGCAGATCGCCACGACAAAAAGGTCGGGGGATGTTCCCGGCCTTTTTCGTGTTTAAGGCCAATCTATCCACTGCCGGCGTGTCCCGGGGTTCCCCGTCCCTGATTCCCGGCGTCAGGAAACCGGCTTCCCGGTGGAGCCCCCTCCGGCAGGAGCCGGGGGATTGCAAGGCGCGGGATTCATGAGGACCGAGTGAAGCGTCTCCCCCAGGTCCTTGATGCGGTATGGCTTCGTGACCACTCCCCGGAAACCGTGGTCGCGGTAATGGGCCATGACGGGATCGTTGGAGTAGCCGCTCGACACGACCGCTTTCACGTTCGGATCTATTTCAAGAAGTTTCAGCAAGGCTTCTTTCCCCCCCATCCCTCCCGGGACCGTCAGATCCATGATGACTGCATCAAAGGGTTGCCCCGCTGCTTTCTCCCGCTGATACAATTCCCCGGCGCTTGCGCCGTCATCGGCAAACTGG
>DAIDTZ010000449.1 GCA_027456925.1 Nitrospirota bacterium | reverse complement strand
GGGACGGGAAGTCCTATTATCTCAAGGCAAAGATAACAGCAGACCCGCACACAGCGGCTAAGTCGTTTGAGGTGTTGAGAAATGATGCACGGAAGGCCAAGATGATCGAAGACTCAGGAAAAATTGCTGAAGACGCAATGAGGGAAATTGACAGGCTCAGAAAGGAATTAAAACCAGGGAGGCAAGGTGCCGGCATACGGCGTGAATATGCAAAGGCAATAACTGATTTGAGCGCGGCGGATTGGGTAGACAAAGGCGTGACCCTCTCCCTGTCGAATAACCTTGATGACGCGATTAATGCATATACCCGTGCAATAGAACTGCTGCCGAAATTTGCATTGGTTTATTTTAGCCGCGGCGACGCATATTCCAGGCTGGGGAACCATCAGCAAGCTATCATGGATTACAACAAAGTCCTTGAACTGACTCCGGATGATGAGGATGCATATAATAATCGAGGATTTAATTATGGGCGTTTAGACAATTATCAGCAGGCCATCAATGATTACAGCAAAGCTATTAAACTAAATCCAAATTATGCAATCGCATATTTTAACCGGGGGTTTGCCTATAAGGCCTTAGGAAACCTGCAGCAGGCTATCAGCGATTACAACGAAGCGATTAAACTAAATCCAAATTATGCGGAGGCCTATTCAAATCGCGGGGTTGCGTATAATGCCCTGGGAAACCACCGGCAGGCTGTCGATGATTACAGTAATGCCATTAGACTGAGTCCGGATATGGCGGACGTGTTCTATAACCGGGGAAGCGCTTATCTCGACTTAGGCGACCGTGAGCGGGCTATCAATGATTACAACAAAGCAATAGAACTAGACCCGAAAATGTCCCAGGCATATAATAATCGTGGATTTGTCTATTTCCATTCAGGTAAGCATCAGAAGGCCATCGATGATTACACCAAAGCCATTGAACTAAATCCGAAAGATGCCGAGGCATTTATTAATCGTGGAAGCGCTTTTAACGACTTAGGCGACCATCAGCAGGCTATAGATGATTACACCAAGGCCATCGAATTGAATCCGAATGATGCGGAGGCGTATATCAATCGGGCGAATGCCTATGCTGCGCAAGGAGACAATGCAATGAGGGTCCAAAATCTTAAAATGGCCGCAAAACTGGGTCAAAAGAAAGCCCAAGCATATTTATTCGAAAAAGGAATCGAATGGCGGTAACCGGATGTGGAGTACCCGCTTTTCAGCCTTATTGAAACTCAAACCGGTACTTGATGTCCGCCCCGTTGTTCTTCATTTCGTCATTCCGCTCGCCAACGAGCGAAAAATGTTTGTCGAGGATATACTCGATCCTGAAAATCTGTTCAGGCGTTGTCGCCCCTACGTTCGATGAATAGGTAACAAAGACCTTGTTCTTGATGAGTTCCTTCCCCACGGTCACTCGCGGGACCGAAGCGTCACTCTTGCTGACATAGGGATCGACCTTGAACCGGTCAAGGCCGGTAAGGCTCCTCGCCCGCCGTTCGAAGACATCCTGAAACTGTCCCGTGGCAAATGACGCGGCCTCGCCCACTCCCACGCTCGTTTCCTTTCCTTTCAGCTCCGCCCCCGTCTTGCCGAGGGCAAGCATGCTTAATATGTCCGTATCGATGAGCGGCGGGTCGGAAATGAGCGTTACGGTGGCGCGTTCGGCTGTGCCCGTGACCGCCAGCCGGATCAGGTATTCCCGAACTTGTGTTTCCGCCTGGATATCGAGTACCGGGTTCATCCGGTTCGGGTCGATAAAATCAGCCGTAGCGGTCAGGATCTTAAATTCATTTCTCCGGAAATAGACCGTCCCCTTCCGCGCCTCTATCCTGCCGAGGAACTGCGGATGGTTCACGGTGCCCCGCAGGAACACGTCGACATCGAGCAGCATTTTGGCGAGGTTATTCTGAAATACAATGCTCTCCGCGCCATGGAAGCGAACATTGATATCGGTATTGCCGATCCACCCGATATCGGTCTTCTTCTTTTGGTAGAGTCCCCTGCCGATTTCCACCATCATGCTCTTCCACTCGATCCGCTTGTCGTACCGGGCATGTTTGATCGTAAAATCCCCGGTGAGCGACTGTGCCTTTCTGTCTCCGTCATAATAAAGATTGCCGGACAGCGTCGAGGTCAGGCCCTCGGGATAACGAACGGTAACGCTGTCGACCGTCGCCTTTGCGGAAAAATCCTGGAGAGAAAACCCGGCGAGTTGAGCCCAACCGGACACGCCGAGCGTGCCGCCGCCCATTGCTCCGGACAAGGATTCGGTCGTGATTCTGCCCTGCGTAAAAATGATTTTCCCGTTGAGTGCCGTAAACTTCTGCGGAATGTCCTTTATTTTGATCTCGCCGTTTTGAAAAAGCAATTCCCCGGCCACATCCGGATTGGTTAATTCATCTTTGATCGTAAGCCGCACCCCGGCGCTGCCCGTCGCGTAGTCTATTTCATGGTACAGGAGTCTCAACAGCGACAGGTCGGCGTTTCCAATGACCGTCATATCGATGTTGGACGGCAAACGGGTGGTCCCGGCGATACTTATCCGCGTTCCCGGACCGATGAAATTCAGTGACTTGACGGTGATTCTCCCCTTGGCCAGGGAAAAAACCGCCGGGGACTCATTGCCGATGCGGTAATCACCGATCACGATGCCGATTGTACGAAAGGCTGCTTCCCCGTTCATCGTGGAAAGGTCCAGCCCATTCCCATGGGCGGTTATGGTCCCGTCGGCCTGAAGCCGTATTTTATCGGAGTCTCCTTTCTTTCCAACGAACAGGAGCGGATCGATGCCGTCAAAGCCGAGTTTCGCCTCCGTTGACCAGGCATAGGGCTTCTGAAGCGAACAGCGGGCAGACAGGCGGGCGCGACCTTCCGACAATTCCGCTGAAATGTTCATCTGGCCGTCCTTGATGTCGATTGCGGCGCGTACGCCGCCGAGAGAACCCTGCCGAAATGTCAAATCCCCCGCATCAACAGAAGCTTTTACCACAGGCGCGGAAAATCTGCCGGAAGAATGGATAGCAAGCGTGAAATCGCCGCCCAGGGACGCTCCGGACAGATGGTCTATTGCGGAAAGGTCGATGTCCTTGCTTTCGAGGTTTGCCGAATACGTCCCGTCAAACCCGATCCAGCCCGTCCCTTTTACCATGCCCCGCTCTTTGTAGAGCATGACCTGCGGGAACGAAATTCGTCCGGTGCTCAGCGTGGCGGTAATGGTCCCCCGGCTGAACGACTCGCCGTATGCGCTTCCGGCGCCAAAGGTAAGATACCCGCTGCCGGAATAGTTTGATCCGGAGCCCAGAAACGAGAGCACGCCTTTTGCGGTCATTTTGAGCGGCAGCGGCCCATAAAAAAGTGAAGCGATGCCCACCACATCGGACTGCAGCACCTGGAGCCTGGCGGTATACGCCAGTTCTTTTCCGCTGAAATCAACCATTCCTTCGAAAGCATAGCGCGAAGCTTGCTGGCGAATATGCACGGAGGTTAACTTGATTTTCTTGTCTCCATATTCGACCTCGCCTCGGACGTCATTGAACGGGACCTTTCGCACCACGATGGGGCCCGCGGAAATGTTGCCGCGGAAAACCGGAGCAGTAAGCGGCCCGCGGACGTCGCCCGCCAGGCGGATGTTGCCCTGAACAGGGACGACGGTCAGGAATGCAAGTGTTTGCCCCTCTCCCGAGGAAGAAGCAGCCACCGTCATCGCAAAACCGGTTTGCGGGTCGGCCCTTCCCTGCATTTGAGCGACGAGGTCCCCGGCCTTGATTTCGAACTGCCGCACGTCCAAACCTCCGTCCTGATAGCCAAGAGTAGCGGTCAGGGCGTCTATCCGGAGCGCTTTACCGCCTTTTACCAGACGCCAGTTCTCACCGCCAAGCTGAGCAACATGGTCGCGGTACTGAAAGGACAGCGTTGCCTCCTGCAAGGTTACATCATGAAATGAAAGGTCGGAGAACATAAACCTTCCGTCGATCTGCGGGTCCGAGGCTTTGCCTTGGATCGTGACAAAAGCTTCGATGCGGGATCCTTTTTGTTTTGCCTTGGGCTTCAGAATGTCCGTGAGTCTGTTGATCATCTGCGGACCGGAATGCATTCTGCCTTTCAGATCAAGGACGGCCCCGGGCAGCGGGCCAACTCCACCGGAAAGGGCAATTTCCGCATCTCCCGATTTTATTTCGAGGGAAGTGAGCTGCATGCGTCCCTGGTCATATTCCGCAACAGCCTTCAAGGTGCCGGCCAATTCCGGAAAGGCCGGAGCCGACATCCGGACCTCCGAGCTTCTGATGGTTGCCACGATGCGGTCGTTTGCAAGATCGGCCTTCGCGCTCATCGCAAGCCCGCCCGCGTCGAACCGGGCGCCCGTAACGCCATCCTCGTATGTCAGCCGGGCGTCCCTGATCGAAATCGTGCGCAGCATCAGTTCAAAGCCCGACGGCCCGCCTGACGAAGACCGGGCGATATTCGACCGTATCCGGTCAATAAGCGGTTTCAGATTAAGAGAACCGTCCTTCCCGCGTTCGGCCAGGATGCGCGGTTCCACGATCGTGATGAGAGGCAGCCCTATTTTTTTCACGAGCAGGGGCAGCGGATTGATGTAGACCGTGACCTCGCGAATGGAGATTGCCTGCCGTCCCTGTGCGTCAGGCAGCGCGATATCCCTTACTTCCAAATAGGGAGGAAAAAAATTTGCCTTCACGAGGCCGATTTTGGCGTCAGGCCCCAGAATTTCCCGGAGCGGTCCTGCCACGGAGGCCCTGATGCGCTCGGTAAAGGCATCGCTCCGCACATAGATTTCCGCGGCAACGACCAGGCCGGCAAGAACGATTGCTATGACAATAAAGACTTTTTTCATAAGTGATGCGAGCATGGAGGCAGGCAGCCAGCTGCCGGATCAGCTCTCCTCATGGCTCCAATACCGCGAGCAGCGTCTCTCTGATTTTTTCCAGCCTGTGAGGCTCCGTGATTTTTCTGCGCAAGAGGTCGCTTACATAAAAAGAATCAAGGACACGCGATCCCTCGGTCACGATCTTTGCTGATGCGATGTCCAGGTTAAGATCATAGAGCGACTTTGTCACCTGATACAGGAACCCTACCCGGTCCCGGGCCGTAATGTCGATGATCGTAAAGGCCTCGGATATCTCATTATCGAACTCCACGGAAGGCGTGACCACACCCGTCAGTTTCGGGCCGGAGACGTACTGGCCGGGCTCGGGCGGCCGCGCTTTGCTCATGAGCGACGTGCGGAGTTCCCGGAGCACGCTCTGCCAAGCCTCTTCATACTCGTAGAGACGGCCCTCAGGGTCCG
>DAIDTZ010000448.1 GCA_027456925.1 Nitrospirota bacterium | reverse complement strand
GGGATCATGAACGTCATGCTGGTGTCGGTGACCGAACGAACGAGGGAGATCGGATTGCGCATGGCTGTCGGAGCAAAGGCACGGGCCATACAGATCCAGTTCCTGGACGAGGCCGTCATCTTGAGCGCCTTCGGAAGTATTTTAGGGGTTGTGCTCGGCGTGGCCGGTTCCTACACCGTCGGTTACACGCTGGGATGGCCGATGTCCATCCCTCCTGAAGCTCTCATCGTTGCTCCGCTATTCGCCATCCTCTTCGGGGTCTTCTTCGGGTTCTATCCCGCATGGAGAGCTGCGCGGCTGGAACCTATCACCGCGCTGCGTCATGAGTGACAAGGAGCCTCCGCCCCTATGAATAACACAAAATATTCGCGCATGTTAAATCGTGCCGTCATTGTATCGCTCGTCCTGATCGTGTCAGGATGCGCGTGGACGAGGCTTTTCTCCGCCAAGTTAGAGAAGCCCGCCTTCGCCTATCTATCCTTCGAACTTGTCCAGGTTTCGCCGGACAAGGCAATTGTGAACTTTATTTTTTCCGCGCATAACCCGAATGAAATAGGATTGAAAAATATGCTGGTCTCGTACGAACTTTTTGTAGAGGGAAAGAAGTTCCTGAAAGGAAATGATATTAATCTGGAGCTGCCTCCGAAAAGCGACACCGAGATCAAGGTCCCGGCAGTCATTGTGTATGCAGACCTCCTGCCTTTTCTGGGGTCTGTGGCAGAACGAATTCTCTCCAATCAGAAAACGATCCCGCTCACGATCAACGCCGTTTTTTCCAAAAAACCTGCGATTGATGACGGAACTGGCGATAAAAGATCATTTTCGTTCGACTGGAAAATGACTGCAACAGTGGACGTTCCTTTGCCGCAAGAGAAAATAAACAAAGGAATGGACCTGTTAAAGGATGTAATAAAGCAATTAAAACAATAATCCTAAAAACGGCATTTGGCTCGGATCAAATCTGATACGAGGCAGGCTTATCATCATAGGAAATGCGGCTCCTTTTTTTCTTTCCTCTCCGCCCTTCCCCATACCACCTTGGTATGCTCAAAATTTGAGGCCATGGCCCCTTTGACGCATGCTCTATCCCGTGCTATCTTCAAATCAGGATGGCATTTATCCCTGTTCAACAAAAGCGGACTGTGCGGAAAGACACCTTGCGAGCAACCGTAACAGGAGGTTGCCGGAAAAATGAGAGTTATTTTTCGCTTTTTCGCAGGCAGAGGAGAACCCGAGATGAGAAAATTGCTGGAATTCAATATGGTATCCCTTGACGGCTACTTTGAGGGACCGGACAGAGACATCAGCTGGCATAACGTGGACGCCGAGTTCAATGAATATGCCGTTGCCATGCTCGATTCCGTTGATCTGCTGTTGTTCGGCCGCGTGACCTATGAACTCATGGTAAGGTTCTGGCCCACGCCCGAAGTGATCAAAAGCGATCCCCTCGTGGCCACGCGGATGAACAGCCTGGCGAAGATCGTTTTTTCCAGGACCCTGGGCAAAGCGGAATGGCACAATACGAGGCTGGTGAAGGAGAAGATCGAGGAAGAAATAATTAAATTGAAGCAAGGCCCGGGCAATGACATGGTGATATTGGGCAGCGGCTCAATCGTATCAGAACTTACACCGCCCGGCTTGATCGATGAACACAGGATTATGGTGAATCCCGTTATTCTGGGAAAAGGAAACCCGTTATTCAAGGGCATCAATAACAAACTGGAGTTGGAGCTTACACACTCAAGGAACTTCAAGTCAGGGAACGTTCTCCTGTATTACCAGCCGAAGAAGTAGCGTTCACCGGTGCCGGTGAAGGAGCTCAAGAGAAGGAGGCACACAAGGGCAACAGAAACAAAAAATCAAGATGCATTGATTATTACACGAACCTTTGATGCTTGAGGATAAGCCGCAGGCTGCGCGGATCGGTTTACATCTTGAGGTCCGGCAGCGGATGGCGGATAAAGTATCCCTGGGCGAAATCTATGCCCGCCAACCGGACATTGTCGAGGATCGATTCTGATTCGACGTATTCTGCGATGGTTTTTATCCCGAGATCCCCGGCGAGGCTGGCGATGTTCGACACAATGGCTTTTTCCATTTTGTTATTCTCGCCGCTCATGCTCTTGATGAAATCGCCGTCCACTTTCAGGAAGTCCGCTTTGAACAGCTTGAGGTACCGGAACGAAGAGTAGCCGACGCCGAAGTCATCGATCGCCAGCTGAAAGCCGTCATCCTTGAGACCATGGATGATGTCCTCTACCAGACCGAGATTTTTAACCGTATCGCGTTCCGTGATCTCAAAAACCAGCTGCGGCGGTTTCACATCGAATTGGTCCATGAAGCCGCGCATGGTCGGCATGAATTCGTTCAATACCAGGGCCTTGGGTGATAGGTTGAAGAAGAGTTTTCCCTGATATCCATGCCGCTTCACCGTCGCCAGGGCCTGCTCGATCAGGAGATAATCGATCTTCCCGATCGCGCCCATTCCTTCGGCTTCTTCGATGAACTCCGAGGCTGAAACGACCCGTTCCGGCATGACGATCCTGGTCAGGACTTCATAGGCCATGACCTCTTTTTTCGTCACGTCGACAATAGGCTGGAAGTACGGGACCACCCGCTTCTGACGGATCGCCTCCAGGATAAAGATGCTTTTCTGACCCGCGCCTTTCAGCAGATCGGCGCTCAGATCGTCGCTGGGGAGCCCGATCCGGTCCCTGCCCAGGACCTTGGCCTGGTGCAGCATGCTGTCCGCAACGCGATACAGTGCCAACGAATCCTGAGCATGGTCCGGATAGACCGCCATGCTGATCGATCCGGTGAGTTTGATCAGCGAGCCGTCGGGAAGGCGAAACTCGGCGTCGTGAATGCTGTCGTGGAGCCGCTTGGCCGCGATATAAGCCTGGGCCTCATCGCACACCGGAAGGATGGCCGCAAAGTTGTCTCCCCCGTACCGGGCGGCGATATCGCCCTTGCGGATCGCTGCTTTGAACAGCGATGAGAACAAACAGAGGTAGGAGTCCCCTGCCTCATGGCCATGGATATCGTTGATGATCTTGAAATTGTCGAGATCGACGAGCATGATCGAGAAACGGTATTTATGCCGCTTTGCCCGCTCGATCTCGTATCCCATATAATCCCAGAAGGTTTTCTGGTTGTAGAGGTACGTCAAAGGATCGCGAGTGGCAAACTGCTCAGCCTGTCTGGCAAAGGTCTTCATGCTTTTTTGCACAACGACCGCAAGGAGAGCACCGAGCCCGGTGAGCAGAAACAAAAGCCCGGCGACCACTCTGTGCGCCGGGGAACCATCGTCTCCGATTGTCACCAGGCCGATTGCAATGAGCACCAGGACAGCGCCCAGAAGCATTGAGCCGATGATAACGATTAACCTGCTTTTTTTTATCAATGCCAAGGCCCTCCCGGGAAGGCATGCTGCTTGCTAAGAATAAAGTGGTACAAATTGTTGTATATTATATCATACTAATGATTTTTCAGGCAGTAAATACCCGCATATGGGTATATTAAGGGTATATGAGAATGATGGACTTTCTTCTCAGACGGTAAAAGAGACGGATTTACAAATGGTTCCCGAGAGTGGGCAATATGAAGCCTGTTTCCGAGGAGATTCGGCTCCGGTATCTGTACCGAAGGCTTGTCATAGACGGCAAGGTAAAACTTTCCTTCGATGCTGCGAGGAGGCTCGTAGGGCCGGACTGCGCCTATCACCTGTATTCCGCGCCGGCTCTTAAAGAGAAAACAGCGAAGAAAAGAACTCCGCCTCGCAAGAAGTCCTGACGATGCTCGTTTTGCACAATGCTCTATCCCGGCGAATGTGACGCAGCAGGACCGGCGCTGCGATCAGGAGAGGAATTTCAGGCCCGTTGACCTGAATTGCCGGATATCAAGCGGTTTGGTAATGTACCCGTTTGCGCCGAGTTCCATGCCCCGCTCCCGGTCCCGCTGTTCGCCCTTCGTGGTGATGACGATGATCGGCGTCTGCCGCTTTAGTTCCAGCCGGACCGCGCAGATCAGCCCCGCGCCGTCCAGTTCCGGCATGTTCATGTCCGTAAGAATAAGGTCCACGTCCTGTCGTTTCAGCTTTTCCAGAGCATGGGAGCCGTTGACCGCCTCCATGATCTTCACGCCGGGCAGCAGCTTGAGCACATGGAACAATAGCAGCATCCGCATCGTTTGCGAGTCGTCAACGACCAGGACCCATTTGTTTGACCAATTCTTCATAAGTATTCCGCCACCCCGCCGCAGAAGCGCAATGACCTCCATCATACGAAATTCAAAACCAAAGTCAACAGTTTCGACAATGTTTTTCAGGGGCGAGAGCAGGCTAAACCGATCACGGGAATCGATGATACATGCTCCCTGCGCCTGGTACACGTTTTTTTAACCTAATAACGGCATTTGACACGGATCAAATCTGATAAGAGTCGGATAACAACGGATTTTTCTTCAAAGAGTAGTTCACCCAAGAGGCGCTTGCCGTGCTTTCGAATTTATCCGCTTTTATCATGTGTTAATCCGCTTCTTCCGTGTCTAAATGTTTTTTCTATGTTTAATGCATCTTCACTGGCTGTGCAGGATGGGCAATGCGGGTCTATAATAAAAGTGAAGAGGAAAAACGGATCGATCCGGGCAAGCCGGCGTTAAAAAAGGAAAGAGATCATGATGAAAGGGAAAAATTCGGGACCCGGCGCAACAGCGTTGGTCTTCCTTGCAATAATGCTCACGGGCTGCATGGCAGGCAAACAGCTCGCGACCTCGGCTGTTGACCCTGCTGCAGTCACGGGTACCTATACCCTGCTGCTTTACGGATGCCGCTATCCCGATGATATAAAGAACGTTGTTATTCTCGTGAACGAAGGAAGCAAATATCCCCTCGAAATCTACGACCTCGACACCTCTTACAAGGTAAAGAAGGAGGTGCCGGCTTTGCAGGCCTTCAGCGAAGCGGACTCCTTTCTCCGGTGCACTTTCCACCGCATCTGAAAAAGGCCCTTAGCCGGTCAGGAGGGTATTGAGCGCATCTCTCAGTTCTTCAAACTCATAGGGTTTCGTCAGGCATGCTGCGAAGCCGTACGTCCGGTGATCGGCAACGACAGAATCTTCCGAGAAACCGCTGGACACGATCGCCTTGACGCCCGGATCAAGCTCGCGTAGCCGCTTTATCGTCTCTTTGCCGCCGAGGCCTCCACGGATGGTCAGGTCCAGGATAACGATATCGAAGGGGTTGCCCGCTTCCCTGGCTGCCTGATATTTTTCAATGGCGGTCCTGCCCTGTTCCGCAAATTCCGCTTCATGACCCGCGGACCGTATCATTTCTCCGGCAATGGCCCGTATCAGTTCCTCATCATCCATGACCAGGATCCTTCCCTTCCGGCCGGGAGGAGGGACCGCGGGAGCTTCGACGGACTTTGCCTCGGCTTCAACGGCAGGAAGATAAACGGAAAAGGTCGTGCCTTTGCCCACCGCCGACGCGACGGCGATCACGCCGCCGTGGTTTTTAATGATGGAATAGGACGTGGCGAGTCCCAGGCCGCTCCCCTTTTCCTTGGTCGTAAAATAAGGGTCAAAGATCTTCTGCAGATACTGTTCTGAAATGCCGATGCCGCTGTCCTGAATAACAATTTCAACGTAATCGCCCTTTGTAAAGGCGGGCGGCAGGCCGGGGCGGGGGGCGCGCACGTTCTTCAAGGTAATCGCTATCATGCCTCCCAAAGGCATCGCCTGATCGGCATTCAGCACAATGTTCTGGATCACCTGCCCGATCTGCCCCTCGTCGGCCTCTACCGCCCGCAGGTCCTTTTCGCCCGTGATGCGGTAGTCGACGCTGGAACCGCTCAGGGCGAACTTTACGGCGTTCTCGATCGCCGGGAGCACATCCATCTTCCTCGTTACCGGCTTTCCGCCTTTCGAGAAGGTCAGCAACTGCTTGGTCAGGCTCACCGACATATGGAGCGCCTTCTCGGCCTGTTCAAGCATGGCGAGGGACCGCTCCTTCTGGTCGATTTTTATCTTTGCCATGGAGATATAACCGAATACTCCCTGGAGCAGGTTGTTGAAGTCGTGCGCGATTCCGCCTGCCAGCTCGCCGATGCTCTCAAGTCGCTGGGAGCGGATCATCCGGCCCTGAAGGCGCTCACGCTCGGCGGACGCCTGGCCACGCTCGCGCTCGCGCCGGTCCGTGAGACGGGCGGTGATGTCGCGGTGGATCGCGACAC
>DAIDTZ010000447.1 GCA_027456925.1 Nitrospirota bacterium | reverse complement strand
CTCCAGGTCCTGTCCATCCTCCCCAAGCAATCCAATGGCGACGGGGATGTGCATGGGCTTCTTCTCCGGCTGACCCGGCGTGGGAGGACAGGTCTGCTGAAACGTCAGTGTGTAGCTCTTTGCTCGTGGGTCATAGGAACGGCTGACGTGCAGCTCAGGCGTGCCTGCCTGGGAATACCAGAGCTTGAACTGGCCGAGGTCCGTGCTGTTCGCGTCCTCCATGGCTTTTACAAAATCGTCGGTCGTGACAGCGCTGTGGTCATGCCGGGAAAAGTACAGGTCCGTGCCTTTGCGGAAACCCGCGGGTCCGAGGAGCGTCCTGAGCATCCCGATCACCTCGGCCCCTTTGTTGTAGACCGTGAGCGTGTAAAAATTGTTGATCTCGACGTAGGATTCGGGCCGCACCGGGTGCGCCATGGGGCCGGCGTCCTCGCGGAACTGGTAAGTGCGAAGGAGATTCACGTCGCTGATGCGCTTTACGCCCCGCGAGGTCATGTCCTCCATGAAGTGCTGGTCCCGGAACACGGTGAAGCCTTCCTTGAGCGAGAGCTGGAACCAGTCGCGGCAGGTCACGCGGTCGCCGGACCAGTTGTGGAAATACTCGTGGCCCACGACGCCCATGATGCCCTGGTAGTCGCCGTCGGTGGCGGTCTCGGGTTTTGCCAGGATGTATTTCGAGTTGAAGATGTTCAGGCCCTTGTTCTCCATGGCGCCCATGTTGAAATCGTCCACGGCCACGATCATGAATGTGTCGAGGTCGTACTCCCTGCCGTAGGTCTCCTCGTCCCATTTCATGGCGAGTTTCAGCGATTCCATGGCATGAGCGCACTTGTCCCTGTTGTGGTGCTGTACGTAAATGCTGAGGTCCACTTTTCTTCCGGACCGGGTCGTAAAGCCGTCCCGAATCCGCGCCAGATCGCCCGCAACGAGAGCAAAGAGGTATGCCGGCTTGGCAAAGGGGTCGTGCCATTTTGCAAAGTGCCTGCCGTCCTTGAGCTCGCCCCGGGAGATGAGGTTGCCGTTCGAGAGGAGCACGGGATACAGTATTTTGTCCGCCACGATGGTGGTAAAGAACTTGGCCATGACGTCCGGCCGGTCGGGGTAATAGGTGATCTTGCGAAAGCCCTCGGCCTCGCATTGGGTGCAGAAATTTCCGCCCGAGAGGTAAAGTCCTGAAAGCTCCGTATTGTCCTTGGGGTTGATCTCGGTCTCGATCTCGAGCGTGAACCGGTCAGGGACGGGAAGGATCGTGAGCGACGCGGCATCGAGCTTGTAATCCTGCCCGCGGAGCGCTGTTCCGTCGAGCCGGACGGCTTTGAGCATGAGATCTCTGCCGTTCAGTACGAAGGGATGGATGCCCTCGCACTTGTCGTGGTTGCAGACGACGGTCATGAGGGATTTGACGCGGGTCCGCGTCTCATCGAGGTCGAACTCGAGGTTAACGGTCTCGATGAGATAATCCGGTTTGCGGTAGTCCTTCAGATAGATGGTTTTATGCGCTGCTGCGGTGTTATCGTTCGACATAGAGTAGGCACCTTGCATTCTACAGGGATTTCGGTAGCAGATGAGCGTGCTTTCATTATATCAGAAGAGGGGACGGGAAGTAAGGTTTTTCAGGTCCGGACCGACAATCCCGCTTGACATCTTGCCAAGAGAATGCGAAAATATTATCAGAAGTTCGGAAGTTTTTTGCAGTTATGGAGCGCCGCGGAGACTTTTAGCTTCGCGGCTTTTTTATGGGGCGCTTCCCGGATTTCGGCCCCAGGCAAAGGAGGGTCAGTACAATGGCATCACGGGGAAAAGTGAAATGGTTCAATGAGGCCAAGGGCTTCGGGTTCATTGAAAAGGAAGACGGCGGAGACGTTTTCGTGCACTTCAGCGAAATCGAGAGTGAAGGCTTCAAAACCCTTGCTGAAGGAGACGAAGTAACGTTTGAAGTTGTCGACAGCCCGAAGGGCCCCAAAGCGGCCCACGTCGTAAAGATCTAGCCGCGGACGATGGCCTTGCCAGGCCCAGGAAGCCGGGCCTTTGGCGGCAGCTTCCCTTGCTCAAAGCATCTGCCCGGCTTAAAAGAGAAGGCCTTCGGCAGGTTTGCGCGCTTAGCGAGCCGTCAATACATGGCAGATTCGTAAAAGTCTAATTTTCACACGGAGACACGGAGAAAGACATCTTGAAGGTTAATGGAATTTTTCTCTGTGGCTTCGTGGCCAGTGTGGCCCTCTTCCTGGTCATGGTGTGAGAATCCGAATGTTTACGATTTCATCAATAAATAAAAATAGCGAAAAAGGAACGACAATGATTATTCCGCGCTTGCGCTTCATGGGTGTAACTGTGCTGTTTTTCGCCTCCATCCTCGCTGTTGCGGGATGCTCCGACAGGACCGCTGAAAAGAAACCAGTCAGCGGCGGTCAGGACCAGATCAAGGAACTGGTGGGGAAAATCATCGACGCTTACGGCGGGCCGCAAGTCGTCGCAGGTTTCGCTTCGCTTTCCGCCGAGGGTGCGGTCGAAGCACCGGAGTTGTACCGCGGCAAGGCAAAATATGTCAGCTATTTGAAGCGAAACAGAAAGCTGCGCGTGGAGACGGAGTCCCATGGTTTTCTCGAACTCCGGGTCCTGAACAGGCACAGGAGCTACTACAAAGCGAACGGGTTTCCCCTCATCGAGGTCCGGGGGGCCCGCCACCTTGCCATGGTTTATCAGTTCAAGGAATTATCGATGCCGTACCAGCTTCTGAAGAGGCACTTTAAGATAACCGATGAGGGCAGGAGCGAACTGAACGGGACGCCGGTCGCGGTGCTTGGGCTTCGAGACAAGGAGGGGCCCCCTCTCAAAATCTATGTCGACTTGAAACAATATCTGATCGTGAAGGATTCCGCCGTGTTTACGCTGAACGGCGCTTCCTCGGAGCTGTCGTCGGAATTTCAGGATTTTCGGTACGTCGACAAGATGCCCCTGCCCTTCAAAATCGTCAACTTCGCGGACGGCCGGAAGGTAGGGGAAACGGTCATTCAAGCCTACCAGCTCAATCCTCCCCTGGGGGACGGACTGTTTGAACGGTAAGACGCAAGGCCGCAGCCTCATTCCTCTCTTATGTTTCCCAGTGAATTTTTTCGATGACCACAAGGGTCCGTGTAGATTTCACGTCCGGGTTTCCCTGAATGACTTCCATGATCACGCGGTCAAGCTCGTCCTGGCTCGGGGCCTGGATTTTGGCCACCACGTCGATATCCCCGTATACTGCGGCCGCCTCCCTGATCTCCGGAAAGGTGCTTAAATATTTTACCACAGCCCCTGAACGTTTCGCCGGGACTTCTATAAGCGCATATGCGGTAACCATCGTTTGCCTCCCTTGTTGAGAATGCAGGATCGTCAACCGTCCCAAGACGCTAATAAACCTTTAGACCTTGTTTTGTTTTCACCCGTTGCGGGTACTTCCATTCGTGATTAAAGTATAGCACTATAGCACGCACAGTCCGCGCGAGTACCTTCGCGGTGAACGGGCAATATTTATTTTTAATACTTACGGCGGAGGTTAGAGGCAATCGAACGGTGAATAAGCCCGTGAAAGAGGGCATGCCGGAGGAAAAAAACTTCCCCCATCCGCTCTATCAAGAGCAAACGGGGGAAGAGGGGGGGAGCATATTGCAATGCTGCTGTTAACGCTTTTCTGCATCAGAAGATTGCGAGGTCAGGTTGATGCGTGCGCCGGACCGGGCTGACACCAGGGAATGAACGATGTCGAACAGCTTTCTTTGATCCTGCGGTTTTTCGACAAAGGGAAATCCCTTTTGGTCGAGCTTAGCCCGCGTTTTGGGATCAACGCATCCGCTCATTATGATTGCAGGTATCTGCGGATGAACCTCCGATAGCCACAGTGCAAGCTCCATTCCGTCCATGACGGGCATCTTCAAGTCTGAGATGACCAGGTCCACGGGCACGGTGCTCAGAATTGACCTCGCCTGTTTGCCGTTTGCCGTGGTGTAAATGTTGAGGGAGGCTGCGATCCTCCTGAAATGTCTTGCCAGGCTGAAGAGGAAGAAGTGATCGTCATCGACGAGCAGTATGTTTTTCAGGCTCTCATCGCAGCCGTCGATTACAACGCTTTCCTGGGTTGTCGTGCAGTAGGGTGTCATGGCGTCCCGTCCTTTTTTCAGAGAGTGGAGAACCGCTACCCACGGGTCCCGTCGTTCGTTGTTTACAGCATGTCGACCAATTCCATGTTTCTGCTCTTCGTCAGGTTCCTGAGCTTTCCGATCGCCTGCTTCTCGATCTGCCGGACCCGTTCCCGCGTAATGCCGAACTGTTTGCCGATGCTTTCCAGCGTGCGCGGCGAGTCTGTGCTCAATCCGTAGCGCATCAGGAGGACGTTCCGCTCGGTGTCCGGAAGCTCGGCAATGCATTCGTTGAGATACTTGCGGCGGCCCTGCTCGTTGATGGCCGCGGCAGGGGACGGCATGCGGTCGTCGCGCAGAACGTCCTTCAGCGTATCGTCGCCGTCGTCGCTGATGAGGGTGTCGAGCGAATAGGTGTCCCGCGACATCTGGGAGAGGACGCGCACCCGTTCGACGGTGAGCTTCATTTTTTTCGCGACTTCTTCCGCGGCCGGTTCCCGGCCGAGCTCCTGCGTCAGCTTGCGGACCGCTCGGGTGTGGGCATTGGCGATCTCCGCGACGTGCACGGGCAGGCGGATGATCCTGACCTGGTTCGCGATCGCGCGCTCGATCGACTGCCGGATCCACCACGACGCATAGGTGCTGAACTTGAAGCCCCGCTTGTAATCAAATTTTTCCACGGCCCTGATCAGGCCGATGTTGCCCTCTTCGAGGATGTCGGAGAAGGGCAGCCCGCGGTTGATGTATTTCTTGCCGATGGCGACGACGAGCCGCAAATTGGACTCGATCATCCTGGCGCGCGCTTCATCGTCCCCTTTGGCGATGCGCTTGCCGAGTTCCTGCTCCTGCTCGAAGTTCAGGAGCGGCATTTTCCGGATTTCCTTGAAGTAAAATTTGACGACATCGAGTCCTTTGTCCGTTGCGGCCTCTTTGTCTTCCGCATCGTGGCCGCGCTTGTGATATGCGTCCATCACGTGCGCGTCGTCGAGCGATTCTTCGCGGGCATCGATGCCCGGAAATTCTTCCACCATCATCTGGTCCCATGGGCTCATGACATCCTCCTCAGACGGAAATATGCTGCATGGCATGTGCCGGTATTTTCCCGGCCGGAAAGCACCCGCGCTGCATCGATCATTCGCGTGTCCATCTCTCTTCCCCCTCTACCGGATATGAGAACGGCGTCAGGCGCCCGTTTCCTTTTTCCTGTGAATTCTATTTTGCAGAAAACGCTTGTTCACGGCCGGTCGTCCTCCGTCATGCCTTCCGGTTCGTCATCGTGAAGGGCCTGTTTCACAATGAGTTCCAATTCCTCTTTCTTGATCGGCTTGTGAACATACTCGAAAACGCCAAGACTGACCGAATGCAGATAAGTCTCGATGTTCCCGTACGCGGTGATCATAATGACCGGCACAAAAGGCCGGTATTGCCGCAACTCCGTGATAAATTCAAGGCCGTTCTTGCCCGGCATCCGGTAATCGGTCACGATCAGATCGACAACAGCGGCCCCTTCATTGAGCAGCGCCAGTGCGGAATCGGCATCCGATCTTGTAAGGATGCGATAGTCCATATCTTCGAGGATTTCCTGATAAGTCCTGAGGTTTTCCTGTTCATCGTCCACGAGAAGAATGGTTTTTGTGCTTCTGCTGGTCGGCATATGCATATAACTGAGGGTCATGGGTTTCTGTCTCGATTTGCTGAAACTGCTTGATTGCAGTCGATGAAATAGCAAGGCAGATGCCAGAATATTCCGGGATATTGATGCGTGGATAATCAATGAGATGGTCAAGAAGCAGGGTAAGGAACTGCCAGAACAAGATCATTTTGAACTGTTCATTTTGAATGTGCGGTTATTTTAGGCGGTAAGCCCAGGGAGTGAAAGAAGGGGCGACGCGGGGACTGGAAAGCGACGCGGTGATCCGTAAGCCTGGGGAGGGGTGGAAGAAGGACTGATCTCATTTTCTTATTCAGTCCCTGGTTCATGCCTCAATCCGAGCTTTTCAGCTTGCGTTTGAGCGTGGACAGGGAGATGCCGAGGGCTTTGGCGGTCTGCGTGTAATTGCCGGAACATCTGCCCAGGACGAATTGGATGTGGCGCATCTCTACTTCGTCGAGCGGCAGGATGGGCGCATCCGGGTCGGCGTTTTCCGTTGCAAGAGCCAGGAGCGCCGTTTTCCGGGTCGTCTGGCCAAGCAATTCCGAGGGCCTGAATTCGCTGCCGCGCTGGAGCAGGTATGCCCGTTCGAGAATATTCTTCAGTTCCCGCACGTTTCCGGGCCAGTCATAGCGGGACAGGTTGGCGAGTTCCGCATCCGACAGCTCGACCTCGTGCCCGTTGGCGAGCGCTTTCAGCAGGTGCTTGCAGAGCATCGGGATGTCGGCGCGGCGCTCCCGGAGCGGCGGGATGTGCATCCGGATGACGCTCAGGCGGTAGTAGAGGTCCTTTCTGAAGGTCTGCCCCAGAAAATCCTCGAGATTTATGCCGGTTGCCGCGATGATCCGGACGTTAACGGGGCGGACCGACTCGCTGCCGAGCCTTCTGAGGTTTTTCTCTTCGATGGCAGACAGGAGCTTTGCCTGCAAATGAATGGGCATTTCTCCGATTTCGTCGAGAAACAGGGTCCCGCCTTCGGCCATTTCAAACAAGCCTTTTCGCGCGGCCACGGCGCCGGTAAAGGCGCCTTTCTCGTACCCGAAGAGTTCTGCTTCGATGAGGTTCTCGGGCAGCGACGCGCAGTTGATGCTGATGAACGGCGCCTTGAGCGCGCGGCCCTTGTAATGGATCGCTTTTGCCACGAGGGTCTTTCCCGTGCCGGTTTCGCCGGTAATGAGCACCGGCGAATCGGTGGTTGCGGCCAGGTCCACCATCTTCATGGTTTCCGCGAGGCCTTCCCCGCCGATGACGACGGTCTGCTCGCTTTCCCGGGTGCGCTGGTAATCCTGGATCTGCTCCACGTTTTCCAGCTCCAGGGTGCGGAAGGCCTGGCGAACGGCGAGGCTCAGTTCCTCCAGGTCGTAGGGCTTCGACAGATAATCGGAGGCGCCGGACCGGATCGCCTTCACGGCGTTTTCGAAGCTGGGAAACGCGGTGGAGAAGATGATCTTGGCCTGGTCGTTGCTCTTCAGGATGGTGGCGCAGAGCGTGTGCCCCTCGGCGTCGGGAAGCTGCTGGTCCAGAAGCACGACGTCGATCTTTCTCTGTTGACAGGCGGCGAGTCCGTCCATCGCACTGTTGGCGACCATCACCTCCACAGCGTCGCTGGACAGGTAATCCCGGACGGTGTTCGCAAATACCCTGTCGTCGTCGATGACAAGAAATGTTTTCTTCATGGGATTACCGTTGGCCATGCTTTCCCTCCGGAAGCGAAATGATTACTCGGGTCCACTCGTCCTTCTTGCTCTCCACCTCGATCGTGCCGTTCATTCTGGCAAGCATTTTCTTGACGATCACCAGTCCGAGTCCGGTGCCCTTTGCTTTGGTCGTGTAGAAGGGCTTGAACAGGTCCTTCATTCTGTCCTCGGGGATCCCGCATCCATTGTCATCCACCTCGATTCGGACCCTGCCTCCTGACTTGAACACGCTCAGGGTCACCGTCGGGTTTTCCCGTCCGTTCACCGCATCCGAAGCATTTGTCAGGAGGTTCAACAGCACCTGCTGGAGCGCGCGGGGGTCGACGTACACGCTTTCTACCCGCGGGTCCAGCAGGAAATCGAGCGCGGTTTTCTTTCTCGAAAAATCTTCCCTGACGAGCGGCAGGAACTGCTCCATGAACGACGCGACGCCCAGGTCCTGCGGTTCCTGGGGCTCGTACATATTGTAGGATTTGAGAGAGTTCAGCAAGAATTCTATTCGCGCTATCTGGCCGATGATACGGTCGATATAGTCCGTGACGGCTTCGGGGGACAGCGAGGGCAACTTGGCCTTGAGGAGGCCCAGGATCATGTTGATGGAGTTGATGGGATTGCCGATCTCGTGCCGCACGCCGGAAAAGATGTAGCCGATGCCGTCCATGGTCGAGACCGACTCGGCAATGGACTCGAGCCTGAGTTTTTCCGTCACGTCCCGTTTGAGGGAAACGTAATTCATGATTTCTCCGGACGGCCCCCGTACCGGGGAGTAGGTGCAGTCTTCATAGTACAGCGTCCCGTCCTTCTTCTTGTTGATCAGCTGCCCGCGCCAGACGCCGTCGCGCGCGAGCGTTTCCCTGAGCTTCCGGTAGAACTCTTCGTCGTGCTTGCCGCTGTCGAGGAGGTGGAGCGTCCTCCCCAGCGCCTCTTCTTTTGCATACCCGGTGATTTGCTCGAATGCTGAGTTGACGTACTGAATTATTCCGGCGGGATCGGTGATGACGACCGCCTCGGCCGTGGATTCCAGGGCCGACACGAGGCGCATCTGCTCATCTTCGATGTTGAACCGGAACAGCGCCTCGCCGATAATGAGCGCCATGCGCTCCAGGAACTCGACCACACCCGGGGGAAACATTCCCTCTTGCAGGTCGGCGAGATGGATTGCGCCGAGGACCCTTTTGCGGTAGCGGATGGGGACCACTGCGAGAGACCGGTAGCCGCTCCGCTGGCAGGCCCCGCGGAACTGCTTCCGCTTTTCCTCGGTCAGTGCGGAGAGGAACGCCACCGAGTCGTTGTAATAGAGCGAACCGTCGGGGGTCCGGGAGGAGGCGTCCACGGCATCCAGTTGGCCCGCTACGACGCGGATGCAGGCGCAGCGGTCCCGGGAAAGAGAGAGCGCGCGTTCCGACTGGATAAAGTCGTCGTCAAATCCCTCGCAGGCCACATAGGGGATGTTCCCATTGCGGTCCGCAATGCGCACGCCCACGCTGCTGCAGCGGCTCCAGGAACGAATGATCTCGATGGCCGAGTCGAGATACACTTTCCGAGAGTAGGTCTGCGTGAACAGTTTCAGAAGGTTGTTCGTGACCGTGGTGCGGCGCTCGGCTTCCCTGAGCTCGGTGATGTCGCGGGCCGCTGCGAAGATACCCTTGACGTTCCCGGCTTCGTCGCGGTAGATGGACGCGTTGTACAGGACGGGCATCGCCCGGCCGTCGCGATGCCGCATTTCGAGGGCGTAGTCCATAACTTTACCCTCGCGGAACGCCTGGAGGTAGCCGGACCGGGCCTTCGCGGGTTCGGTGAAGTACTCCGAAAAATCAGTGTTGATCAACTCCTCGCGAAGCAGGCCCGTGGCCATTTCGGTGGCGGCGTTCGTGTCGGTGATCTTTCCGTCGGGGCTGATGGTGACGAGCGGGTCGAGGCTGGCCTCGATCAGGCTCCGGTTGTAGGCCACGGCCCGCCGGAGCTCGTCCTCCGCGTGCATGCGCGCGCTGACATCGATGAGCGTGAAAACCAGGCCGCTCACCCGGCCGTCGGTTTCCTTGACAGGAAGCACGTTCCAGTCCCAGTAGGACGTTGTTCGTTCCCGATGGATTGAAAAATCGAGGGGCCGCTCATAGGCCTCAAAAGGCTCGCCGGTTTCCACCACCTGCCGGAAAAACCGTTCGTTCTCTGCGTGGGGATAGAGCGCAAAATGGTTCCTTCCCACGTAGAACTCGGGAAGATGGTTGTCCGCCTCGGCGTAGGCCCGGTTCACGCGGATATAGTTGAAGTCCCTGTCCATATAGGCCACGAGCATGTGGGTGGTGGAGAAAAACCGCTCCAGGAGTTCGGTGGTTTTTTGCAGGTTGGTGAAATTCTTGCGAAGCTCGTCTTCAACGCTGAACCGGAAGACCGCTTCGCCGACGATGTACGCCAGCTGCTCAAGGAACAACACGGTCTTTTGGGGAAGCATCCCTTCCCGCTCATCGGCAAGATGGATGGCCCCGACCGGAGTTTCGCGGTGGCGGATCGGGATCACGCCGAGCGACGAGAAACCGTATTTCCTGCACACGCCGCGGTAGCGCCCCCGCTCTTCCGGGGCCACCTGGTCCATGAACCGCGCTGTGTTTCCGGAGAAGAAGGAGCCGCTGGGCGTCATGGCGCACAGATCGGACGGCCCCGGCGCTCCCTCAATGATGCGCGTGCAGATGCAGGGGGTGTCCAGCGATAGAGGACCTTCCAGTTCCAGGAACGCGTCATTGTACCCCTTGCACGACTCGAAGGGGGCGCTTCCTCCGGGGTCCACGACCCGGATGCCGACATGGCGGATGCCGCTCCATTCCCGGATCAGGCCGCAGGCAGCGTCGAGATATTCCTTGCTGGAAAACTTCTGTGTAAACAGTTTGAGCAGCGCGTTCGTGACTCTGGTTTGTTCCTCGGCATCTTTTCTCCGCTGTTCGTTGACCAGCGAGTCGATGGCGTAGGACACATCGTCCGCGAGCGACGACAGGAGCCCGATCTCTTCGTTCGTGAAGGACCGGGGCTGGTCCCCGTACACGGTGAAACCTCCGATGACCTCGTTGCCGGAGCGGAGGGGGAAGGCCGCGGAGGTGTGGAAGCCATGGCTGAGAGCGTTGTCGCGCCAGGGACGCATGATGGGGTCCTGCGCGACGTCGCTGCAGATCCGGTATTTCCCCTCGAAAACCGCCCTGCCCGTGGGCCCTTTCCCTTCGGGGACGTCGGCTGCGATGACATCGATCTTCTTCAGGTACCCGCCGACGTCGCCGAAGCTCGCTGCGGGCATG
>DAIDTZ010000446.1 GCA_027456925.1 Nitrospirota bacterium | reverse complement strand
AACTCCACTTGGCGGCGCTCGCGATTTTATATGGTAGACCCGGCTACCACATAATCACTCTGTCATGGGACTCAATGAGATCGAGCAATTCGTCCGCACTTGTTTCATTGAGCATGACCGAGGTCACCTCATTGGCTGCTTTATGCTTTTCGAATATCCTTTTGCCGGTTTCGTCGAGGTCTTTTTTCAGTATGTATGCAATTTTCACGTGCGTCTCCTTCTAATACGGGTCTATTATATCGTATTCCAGGAGCCGGTCAGCCAGCGCCTCGGTTGAGAGGTACTGCAGATCGCCGTTCCCCTCGGCATTCGTGTACAGACCGAGGCCCATCTCTTTGCAAAGTTCATAGTTTCGCCGGGTGTCCGGGTCCCCCGCGACCTTTCGATCAAGCACGAAAATGTCGACGGAATCGTCCATCATGATCAGGCCCGCGCTGATCCTGAACGCCTCGCTCTGGCGCTCCCGCACCAGAATGGCTATTTTCCTTGACATGTTCCTATCCTCCTAAAAGACCAGAATTTTATCGCACTCGCTGTGCATAAGCGAGTTCTGGTACTGGGTGCCTTTGATGACGCCTTCCGGGATCAGGCTGTCTGCGATATGCCTTCCATTGGCGCTGTAGTCGCAGAGGCTCATATCGACGCCCTCCAGTTTTCTCAAACCGGCGACCTCGTTGTTCGTAACGAGGTAGACCCCGTCATCAGTCATGAATATGCTGACTGCATGCTTCCGCGTAACAGCCGCTTTCGTCAGCTCAATGATTTTATTTGCCTGTGCTGTCTGGGTGATTAAAATACCAATTTTCACGATTCTTTCCTCCGTTGCCATTTGTTGAACCGGAATAGGTTTGGATCATGCACTTGTGCATGTTCTTTGCCATCGTTGCCATAAACAGCATGCCCATCTGCACTTCCGGGTCAAACAGGGTGGACACCAGATTCTTGATCCCGGGCTTGGGCGGGTCGTTGGCGAACTGCTGGATCGTCTGAGAGATACAATTGGTCGAGCTTCGCAGGATATCGGTGATGTGTGGCGCACTTACCTCTTCCACGAAGTCGGCTACAAAGGACGCCATCCGCTGCACCATGGTGTCCGTCGCCGCGTTCGAAAGAAATGCAATCATGTCGGAAGCCTCGGAAAGCGTTTTGAGGTTTCCCGACTTCTGCATTTTTTTTATCTCCCGCACCGCCTCGACCATCTCAGGGTCCGCAGCTTCGTTGGCAATCGTCATTAATTCCCCGGCCATGGCCGCGTTCTTGCCCACCATCGTATCGGTCAGTCCGTCCTTCATGAACGTGACTGCCTGCATGGTCTGGAAAAACGATTCCATGACGCCCGTTTCGTGCAGTTCGGTCAAACGATCGACGAGGCTGTTCAGCGCATTCACCGTCGCGGGGTTGGACAGTTTTTCAACAAGGGCCTCGCTAGTATTTCTGTCCGTTTCCATTTAGAGGACCCCCCTCGCAGACAGCCAGTAGAGCCGGTTATAACCCAGTTTCATCCAGTGGAGCATCTTCGACGGCGGCGTCGGCTTCGGCGGCGTCTGGTAATTGAACCAGACATAGGTCGCCTCATCGAACCCCGTCTCCACGAAGCAGACCACCTTCCCGTCGTATTCCGTTGCCGCGCTTCCTTCGAGGACCTCGGAGGAGATCCGCTCCGCGATGACATCAGCCTCAAAATGAGCAGTGGAACCGGCTTTGCTGATCGGCAGGTCGGTCGTGTCTCCGACAATGTAGACATTGTTGAAACCTTCGTTCCTCAGGGTTTGCCGGTTCGTCGAAACCCAGCCGTTTTTACCCATGCCGGATTCTTCAACCACAGGCGCTCCCTTGTGCGGCGGCACGGTAACGAGGAGATCGTAGTTGAGTTCTGTGCCTTCCATGGACTTGACGACCTTTTTCACGGGGTCCACTTCTTCCATGTTGAAGAGCACTTCGTACTTGATCCCCTTTTTTTCGAATTGCGGATAGGTCCAGTTGCTGACCGGTTCGAGGGAATGAAGCCGGTTGATCGGGTAGGTATAATAAAGCTCGACCTTGTCGAGCATCCCCTTCTGTTTGAAGTAGTCATGAAGCATGAAGGTTATTTCAAGGGGAGCAACCGGACATTTGTGCGGCACGCCGGTCGCAATGACCACCCGGCCTCCCTGGAAGTTCCGCAGGGAATCCCGCAATTTCACGGCGCCTTCGAGGTCATAGAACCAGTGTCCGCCTTCCTTCAGACCAGGGATGTTCTCAGGCACGATCCGGGAGCCGGTAGCAACGACGAGATAATCATAGGGGAAGCCCTTTCCGCTCTTGGTAAATACAACATTGTTCTCCCGGTCGATTTTTACCGCGGGGTCGACGAAGAGATTGACATGAGGATCGAGAAGGTCTCGTTGTTTTCTCACAATTTCATTCGGCCGTATTTTGTCGAATACAACGTAGAGAAAACCGGGCTGATACACGTGATCCGGTTTGTTCGTGATCATGTTGATCACTACTTCGCCGTTCACAAGTTGACGATACAGGTTC
Organism: Nitrospirota bacterium; assembly: GCA_027456925.1. Taxonomy (GTDB): domain Bacteria; phylum Nitrospirota; class UBA9217; order UBA9217; family UBA9217; genus JAJYKN01. Next base: position 376 of record DAIDTZ010000446.1, on the reverse strand, counting down.
CTGACGAGAAGATTTGCGGTGATCGTGCCACCCGCGCCTCCTCCAACGATAACAATTCTCTTAGGCATGCGTGATTTCCTTTTTTTATTTTATTTAATTTTTTTGGCAACAATGCTCCAGTAGTCGCCGTGCTCTTCGATAGCGATCAATTCCTGGCCGACTTTCTTCAGCCATGCCGGCGCGTCCACCACTGTTCCTTTTTCCGACGAGAGGATCTCGATAACGGTTCCTACGTCCTCGGATTTCATGGCCTTAATCAGCTCCATGAGGGGACCCGGACATGCAGCCTTCCTTGCATCAACAACTTTGTCGATTTTTACACCTGGTTTTACATCGGGCATTTCTATCTCTCCTTTCATATGGCTCTGCATTGTTT
>DAIDTZ010000445.1 GCA_027456925.1 Nitrospirota bacterium | reverse complement strand
AAAAAGGATTGTTCGCCAGCCAGGGCAGTTTCTCCCTTTTCACTTTCCCGCACCGCTTGCACTGAACCCGCCGGACTTCCACTTCCAGATAGATCCTGGCATCCCCACAGGACAGATCCCGTATCTGTCGCACTGCCTTGTTGTCACCACCGGTTAAGAACGGACCCACCTCACCGATATAGTTGGACCCACCCCAAAGTTGCGTGTTTTTGACCTTCTGAGGAGATACGCACCGGTTTATGGACCCACCCCGGCGATATTTTTTCATCATGTCCGGCATATGTAATGACTGCGGTTGTTGAGATCATAAGGTCGAGCGCGGATCGAAGGGATAGAAGAGCGACAGCAGGAAACTGTAGGATTTACGACTTTTTCGCTTTTCTTGCCTGAGTGTTGAGCTTCTTTGATTCGTGCATTCTCCAACTGGGACCCTCGATATTGAGGATAATGGAATGGTGCACCATGCGATCTACGATGGCGGTAGTGACAACGGGATCGCCGAGGTAATCACCAAGCTCGCTGAATCCGATATTCGTTGTCAACAGAGTGGAACCCTTGCAGTAGCGGCCGTCTATGACCTTAAAGAACAGCGAGGCGTTTCTTGAGTCCTGCTGCTCCAGCCGGTCGAATCCCACTTCATCGATGAGAAGGATATCGGGGGAGGTGTAGCTCCTGAGCTTTTTGTAGAAGCTTTGATCGGCCCGGCTTGCCATCAACTCCGCGAGCATGTCGGCTGCTGTGGTATACCGGCAGCGGTACAGTTGTGTGCATCCGATGAGAAGCAATGCCTTGGCAATATGGCTTTTCCCAGTGCCAGAGTTGCCGGCGATTACGAGCCCCTGTTTACGTTGCACGAAGTCCAGCTTTGCAATCTCCATCACCTGTGTCTTGTCCACACCGGTTTGGAATACGAAGTCGAAGTCCGCAAGGAGCTTTCGCTCGGGGAGCTTTGAGTCTGTTATCCTTCGCTCTATCCTTCGTTCGATCATGGAGTTAGCTTCTATGGAAAGCAGCCGTTCAAGGAGTTCCGTCGGAGTCAGCGCGTTTTGTGCGGATTCGGAAAGCTCCCGATCAAGAACCCTCTGTATTGCCATAAGCTTCAGTGTCTTCAGGTGGCTCCTGATCTTTGTCAGTGTCTCTTCCTTCTTCATCGTCTTTCTCCTGTCTGAACAGCTTGCTGTATTCATCCAGCGGCCGCTGCGTGATCTTCGGTAGAGCTTTTTGAAGCTCCTGTCTCGCTTGTTCGTTGCGGATTGATTCCAGAGTGCGCGGGATCGCCTTTGCCCTGAGTATCCGCTCGATGGCCAATCCCTCAAAGGCCTGATACCGCAGGGCATGTTCAAGCGCACGGTGGATGTCGTCGCTTTGATAGTGCTCCTTCATGCGGAGGATATGCCTGGCGTGGAACCCGCAGTTTCTGGGATGTCTCAGGGTAAGCCCTTTCAGGAACTCCTCCGCCTGCTCTCCCAATTCCATAAAGGCTTCTCTTACCGGCTCAAGGCCGTACCGTATCCTCTTGGTCTTGAAGTGTCCGGGGTTCTCGATCTTTCTGCCAAGTCCCGCCGGCTGCCTTTTATGATGGGCTATCAGGTCGAGCTCGGGATTGTAGATCATGATCTCCTGATCCGTCGCCTTAATGCTCAATATGTCTGCGATATTGCCGGAGGGCACGGAGTACCGGTTCGTTTCAAACTCAACGAACCCTTCGGCGTTACAGACCCGCAGCGCTACCTCTGATGTGTCATAGGGATGTAGCGGCAGGGACTGTAACGCTGATTGTTCCTGCTCCATAAACAGCTCTATCGGAGCCCGTTTCGTGGTATCGTGGATATGCAGATCGGACTTCTCCTTAAGCCACCACCTTGCCGTGGTCCTCAGGTCTTCGAGGTCCTGAAAGTCCCTTCCGCCAAGCAGATTCTTTTCTACGTAATTGAACGGAGATTCCACCTTGCCCTTCGTTTGAGGCATCCTGGGGCGGCACGCTATGGGTTTGCAGTTGTAGTGCGTAATGAACGCCGTAAATGCGGGGTTGAAGACAGGCCTGCCGCACTCCCATCTGAGCACGACCGTTTTTTCGTTGTCATAGAGACACGCCCTCGGCACGCCGCCATAGTACTGGAAGGCATCCTGATGTCTGCGGATGAGACTGTAGAAGTCGTGGCGCAGCGTGAAGTCGATGTATTGCCTTCTGGAGAAGCCCAGGATATAGGAGAAGCACTGCACCTGTGTTTTGCCGGTGCGCATAAACTTGATCGTGTAAGGGCTCCAATCCATTTGCCCTTGGCATCCTGCTTCGGTTTCGAACCGTATGACCGGCTCTTTCTCCGGCTTCCGCAGCACCTTCAGACGTTCCCTCAGTATGGTGATGCCGCCGCAATAGCCTGCGTCTTTCAACTTCTCCTGTAGTCTAACGCCCGTGATTCTTGGGTATTTCTCCAGCACGGTCTCTATCTCGGACTCGAAGGCGTCGAGCTTGCTTTGGCGTTTCAATTTCTTCATCAGCACATCATGGCCGTCGTCGCGCCGGCTCTTATGCTTGCGGAGAATCTTCCTCACGGTATTGCGCCCCAACTGAAACTGTCTCCTCAACTCGCGGATCGACCAGCCCTCGTTATGCATGCTGATCAATGTCTGCTCAAGCTCCTGGCGGTCCCGTATGAACTTCATCGTACCGCCCTGAGCGTCGTGACCACTTCTTCTGCTGCGCCAATGGCCCGCTCGATAGGCTCGTAAAGATAGCCTCTCTTTTCGACCCCGGTCTTCTTTACGCCTTCTGAAAGGGACCGGCAGATCTGCTCAAACGATATCAGTTTGGCTTCAATCCCCACTGGCCTCGGTTGTTTCGGCTCTATGATTTCCCACGGCGCCCGCAGTATCGCCTCATGTTCCCATCGGGGCCGAGACAACAGATACGTCATCAGCTTCGCCGTTTCCCTCGTCGAAAATCGATGTTTTAAGACCGCATTGGCCGCCGCCTTTTGGTTGCCGCGCGGCAACTTCGCCAACTCCCGTCCGACTATGATCGATATCAGCCCCAGCCTTATATCCTCTTGCACCTCTTCGCTTAGTCGCTCGATCAGCGCTATCCTTCGGTTTACCCAACTCTTGTGCCGCCCCACCAGTACCGCGATCTCTATCTGTGTCAGCTTGTCTTCACGATGAAGCGATTGCAGCACCAGCGCCTCTTCCATTTCGCTTATCGACCGCCCCGACCTGTTGAGCTGTATAATCGCCGCCTTGCAAGCCCGTTCACTGAACTGCACCGTCTTTGATTTCAAAACTGCTTTGTTCAATCTCCGGCATGCCCTCAGCCGCTTGAACCCGTCTATAAGCTCGTAACCGCTCCCGCTCTTTACACAAACCACCGGCGACATCTGCCCGTACCTCTGCATCGATTTCATCATGGCCGCCTCCGCCACAGGACTCACTATCCGAAATGCCCCGTATCTTTCACCTATCCCGGAAACCGCTATTTCTTCTATTTCGATACCGTCTTTCATTACGGAAAGGGTATATCAACTCCTTCCGATTATCCATCTCCTCTTGAATATACTCTGATGGGTACTTTGCCCGTTCTCCTTTTGTTTTCAACAGGTTGTACCCGTTTCACCTCTTGAAAATGCTGAATGAGTAGTTGGGCTAAATATTCAATGATTACAAGCAGTTTTGCCCCTGTCACCTCTTGAACTTCCCTCCGGGGTAGTTGTAGCTCGATCCGACTTGCCGGCGCCAGTTCACTTACCAAGGGCGCAGCTTCTTCCTTGCATCTTGCCAGCTTCTTCCCCAGATAGAGCGCCTTGAATTGACCTTTATGGCGCCCGTTCCACTCCGCGCATTTCTTCCTGTGCCATTCCCTCCGGCATTCGGCTCGCCCGCAGGTCTTCTGATGTGCTCGTGATCGTGGATCTGGCATATACCACCTCCCGCATATGCGGCACGGCCGTTTCCCTCTCTTGCAGGGCATTCCCATCACTTCCTTCCTTCGCATCATTGCAAAAAGAAGATAATACCGAGCCCCCTGACGCGTCTATCTTTGCAATCTTTAGCAATAGATGCGAAAAAGGGTAAGGCAGGGATTTCTATGCAACAGGGAATAATGTCGCGGGAAATATCAGGGGGGGGGCCGCTTTTCGGCGTTTCCTAATTCACTGAAAATCGGAAAGTGGGTCCGCTTTTCGTCGGTGGGTGGGTCCAGGGTTAACCGGTGGTGTCAAGTAAATGTATGCCTTATCCACCGAAACGATGCTGTCCGGCGACATGGGAAAAGAGTTCTCCTTGACCACGCGCACGTCGTGCCTCTTGCCGTCGGTGACCACCATGAAAGACGGTAAGGCGCCGGAGTGGTCGTACAGGCAGTGCATCTTGATGGCGCCCTTGGTCTTTCTGAACCTGGCCCACGGAAAGACGGAGAGGCACAGGTAGATGGTTGTCGAGTCTATGG
>DAIDTZ010000444.1 GCA_027456925.1 Nitrospirota bacterium | reverse complement strand
ATAGACAGAAAGATCAGCCTCCTGACCACGCCGTCTGCCCCTGCTGCGTTCTCGTGATCTTCCATCTGCATCATGCCATGCATGGCATGATGCCCCTCACGCAGATGGCCGAAGGGGTTGAAGATCCAGTCCGTGATCATGGCCATGGAGTGGTGCTGATTGAAGAGCTTCCAGTCCCCGCCCGTGTCCGCGATCATTCCCTGCATGATATAGTTTTGCGGGATAAAATAAACGAGATACTGTTTGCCGGCCTGCATCCGCTCCTTCACTTCCTTGAGAGCGAGAATGTCGGCCATCCTGTGGTCCATCTTGAACCCGTCCTCGGGAAGTATGGCGATGGCGACGACGTTTTGCGCCTTTGTCCAGAGCGTGAGGTGGTTGATGGTGTAGGTACGGAGCAGGAACGATGCGGCAAGGACAGCAGCCGCAAAACCGAGAGCGAGTGCGGTCTTTCCCAAAGTCGACGAGGGGGTAATTGAGTGTTCAAGCCCCTTTGGCAGGAACATGCCGGTCTTACTCATATATTTCCGATAGGTTATTTCGTGGGCTTTCAGCATCCTCCGCTCTTCGTCCTTTGCCAAAACGTAATAGACCAATGCCATGCAGAGCCACAGGACAATGGTCAGGAATCGCGGCCAGAGGATGGAAAGCCCGAGACCGGCAAGCCCGAGCGCCAGGTACTGCGGGTGCCTGATAAAAGAGTACAAGCCGCCGAGCACGGCCCCTTTTTTCGTAAACTTGGCATAATAGATCTGGCCGGCGCATACAAGGAAGATCAACATTCCGACAACGAACAGCACCGAACCCATGACGCGCACGAATTGGAGAAACCAGTCCTGCGGCAGCACCATATGGGGCAGATAAAATGCGCTGAGCCACCTCGTTGTGGAATTGCTTGCGAGTTTCAGGAGCACGGGGTTGAATACCGAGTAAAAAAACCCGGCAAAGGGGCTGATCATGATCAGCACTTCAAGGGCAATGACGAAGTAAAGAACAAGTGCGCTCCCAAGAAGCGTTTTCTTAGCGTTCATCTACAACCTCCCCTTAAATTATAACGCCATATCTATCAACCTAAAAAGAGTATTTTGGACGCAGACTTCGTCGTGAGCTCAGTCGAACGATAAGCCCGGATAAACGCGGATAAAGAAAGATAAAAAAAATATTTGATGCTGAAAAAAGACTCACTGTTGCGGTGAAGCCTCTTTCCGCCTGGATACTTTGTTTTATCAGCGAATATCTGCGTTCATCTGCGTCCAACTGCCGTTTTTAGGATCAATCATCGAAGAGGTCGCAAAGGTCGCGGAGAATAACGGCAGCCGTTATCTTATCTCCGCGCGCTCCGCGTTCTCCGCGCGATAACGATGATTCTCATTTTTTTTGACTTGGTTAATCAGGCTTGGGGAGGTCTCAGGAGCTCGTCCGGCAGAGCGTCCTGGTATTGTTCGGCAAAGATCTGCCGCCCGGACTTTATAGGATCAAGCCGGAACACGTGGACTGCCTTCGAAACTGCAAAAACATAGAGCGGGAAATGTGTTGATGAAGAATCGGACACGAGGTGTTTCTGACCATCAAGAGAAACGACGAAGCTGTGCTGCAAGGGACAGTTTTCACAACACGAGACCACAGCGGACTTGCCGGCTGCGCCGAATGGGCAAGTATTCTGAATGAGGAGGGCAAAAGCAAGGATGAACACAATGAACGTGCGCTTAAGCATCAGTGGTTGTTACTATAGGCGCTTCAAGAAAAAAAGTCAATTCTTTGCAGGTCATCTCTTCGACGCTCCCATGGCAAGTCCCGAGATGATCCTGTCCAGGAAAAACGTGTAAAGCAGGGCCACGGGAATGCTGGCCAGAAGCGCGCCGCCCATCAAAGAACCCCAGTAGAAAACATCGCCCCGCACCAGTTCCGTGGTGAGCCCGATTCCGATGGTCTTCTTTGCCGAATCCTGGATGAACGCAAGAGCATAGATATATTCGTTGGCGACAAGGGTGAAGGCAAAGACGACAACACTGATGATCCCGGGCACCGCAAGCGGCAGCAGGATCCTGAAGAACGCGCCCATCCTGCTGCACCCGTCGATCAAGGCCTGTTCCTCGATGTCCTTGGGAATGGACTTGAAGAAGCTCATCAAGAGCCACGTGCAGAACGGAACGGTGAATGTCGGATAAACAAGGATGAGCGACCACAGGGAATTCTGCAGGCCGAGGATCGCCACGATACGGGACAACGGGATGAACAGCAGCGTCGGCGGCACGAGGTACGTGAGAAAAATGCCGATCCCGATGCTCTCCCCCCATTTCCCCGCCATGCGGGCAAGGCTGAAAGCGGCGGGAACAGCCAGGAGCACGGTGATGACGACGACCGCGACGCCTACCAGAAGGGTATTCCACAGAAACGTGGTGAACAGGGTCTGGGAGAACAGCAGCTTCATATGGTCCAGCGTCGGCAGTTCGGCGAAAAAGAAGGGATTGTTATTCGGGTTGAAAAGGTCGTGGCTCTTTTTAAACGTGGTGATGAGCATGATGTAAAAAGGCGAAGCGGAAAAGAGGATGAAGAACGCCAGCGCTCCGTAGAACCCGCCTTTTAAAAATATTTTTTTCAGCATAGAAGAAGAGCTCCCAATACCTAAATTCCTCATTCCCAATTTCTAATTTTAATTCCTTCTCTCTACGTCACAATCGCTTTCTTTACCAGCCGCAGCACGATGATTGCGAGACCTGCAAGCACGGGAAAGAAGAAGATCGCAATGGCCGCCCCCTGGGCCAGATCGCCACCTTCGATGCCTGTCAGGAAAGCAAGACTCGCCAGAACTTGCGTAGCATTGGGAGGCGGTCCGCCCCTGGTCAGGACCCATACCACGGTCATGTCGGTGAACGTGAAAAAGGTGGCGAACAGGATCGTCACCCCGATGACGGGAAAAAGCAGCGGGAGGTTGATGTCAAAAAGGCGCCGGAAATACCCTGCGCCGTCCATCTGGGCTGCCTCGACGATCTCCTTGGGGATGGAGTTCATTCCCGAAATAAGGATGACGGTCCCGAGGGGAAGCAGCCGCCACACATGCACAAGGATGATGGAAGCCATTGCCAGGACCGGCCGCCCGAGCCAGTAGAGGTTGCTCGCCGGTCCCAGGAGCGCACCCGGCTTGCCGAGAAGACCCACGTCCCTGAGCAGCCAGTCAATAGGACTGAAAACGGAATCCAAAAACCATAAAAAACCGACTGCGCCCAGCGCAATAGGCGCGGTCCAGGGAAGCATGATCAAGAACCGCACGAGCCACTTGCCCCGGAAGTCCCGGAGCAACAGCTCGGCAAGGATATGGGCAAAAACAAGAACGAGCAAAACGGAAACAACGGTGAAAATAACCGTATTGAAGAGCGAGGTCCGGAACACCGGGTCTGCAAGAATGGCGGTGAAATTCTGGAGCCCCACGATCTTGAAATTGGGATTCCCGACCGTCACGTTGCTGATGCTGTAGACAAAGGACATGACAAACGGAAAGCCCACGAACAGGACGATGTACAATCCCGCGGGCAGGACCAGCAACGGCGCGAGAACTGTTTCGCGGTCAAAAAAATGTTTTTTAGGTTTCATGCTCATTCCCTAATGTCAGTTACGTTCAAAATTTAAAACTTTTATCCTGGAAAAGGCTTTTGGACACGGAAGGATCGGATTAAGTATGATAAAAACGGATAAAATCGAAAACAGAGCCCTCACTCTTTGGTGAAATACTCGTCAAGAAAAAATCCGCCGTTATCCGCCTCTTATCCGGTTTGAACAGTGTCAAATGCTTTTTTAGGTTTATTTTGTAATTCTCACTCCCGTTTCCCTATGGTAATACCGCACATCCTTGCTGCGGACGGAAAAATCATACTCCCTGCCTTCTTCCAAGGGAACGCGGAGCTGAAGATTTGCAATGACTCCCGTTTCCCCGATGGTGCCGTAGGCAAGCTTGAATGACCCCAGGTTCTCGACCCTCGTCACCTTGAACCGGAACTTCGTCTGGTCTTCAGTGGAGGCAAGCTCAGCAGGGAGAAAGACCTCGGGCCGGAACCCGACGATAACGCCGTTCTGCTCGACAAAGTTCATCGGCGGATTGCCGATAAAGCCGGCGACAAACGTATCGGCAGGGTCGTGATAAATATCCTCGGGAATGCCGATCTGGCGCACCCTCCCCTCGCTCATGACCGCGATCCGGTCCCCGAGCCCCATCGCCTCGGCCTGATCGTGGGTAACATAAATGGTCGTAACGCCGATCTCCTGCTGGAATTTCTTAAGCTCGACCCTCGCGGTATGCCGCACCTTTGCGTCGAGGTTGGAAAGGGGCTCGTCCATGAGCAGGACCTTCGGTTTTCTGACAAGGGCCCGCGCAATGGCCACACGCTGTTTTTCTCCTCCCGAGATCTGGGACGGCATCCTTTCGAGAAGCCGGCCGATCCCGAGCAGGCCCGCCGCCAATTCCACTTTGTACCGTATCTCGGATTTGTCGAGCCCCTCCACGGTCAGGGGAAAAGCAATGTTCTTGAAAACCGTTTTATGGGGATAGAGGGCATAACTCTGAAACACCATGGCGATCCCCCGCTCCCGGGGCGGCACATCGTTTACCACCTCGCCGTCGATAACCAGCTCTCCAGCCGTGGGTTTTTCCAGACCGGCACAGAGCCGCATCAGCGTCGTCTTGCCGCTGCCCGAAGGGCCGAGAAGCACCAGAAACTCGCCGTCCTTGATCTCCAAGTCTACGCCGTCAACCGCATTCACCGCGCCGAATTGTTTCTTAATCCCCCTCAATTGAACGAATGCCATGCAATATCCCCTTTCGGATATACCTGAATCATGCTTAAATGGCTTAAGGGGAAATGGAGAGGGAACAAGGCGAAAGGGAGAACAAGTGAAACCTGCGCTTCTCTCTCCCTTTCTTCCCTATTCCCCCTCTCTCCTCCAAGGTTCATGAAATGAAGTTACCCCAGGTTTTGAGGGTCACGCGGCTGTCACCGTTTCTTGATCAGCCCCTGCGCTTCCCACTTGGCAAAGATCTTTCGACACTCCGCTGCCGCCTGCTTGACCGAATCTTCGGCGGACTGCTTTCCCTGCGCAACGCGGGCGAACATGTTGGGGATCACAAAGGTGCCGAAGATTTCGCCTTCCGCGGGATTCGCCGGCCCCGGATGGCCGATGTTCGCGCTCCATTTTTCCGCGTTCTTGAGCGGCAGCAGCTTGCCCTTTGCTTCTCCGGGCAGAGCAAAGGGATCGTTATCGAACCAGGCGTGGAAAACGTCCCTCACGTGTTTGGCGCCCCTTACCAAGGGATAGCCCCGCTCGCCGTGAGGCACCGGCGCGTTAAAGAACGAGGGTGTGGCATAGAGCTCGCTTTCCCACACTGCCCGGTCGTAGTTTGCGACAAGGTCGAGCAGGAACTGCTTTGCCAGGTCAGCATTCGCAGTAGCGAATTTGGGTATGACCGAGACATAGATGACGTGCTCGCTTGCCCATCCCGTTCCCCGGGGCCCCTTTAAGGCGGGCGAGAAATAAACGTCTTTGGCGATCTCGGGCACGTCCTTTTGAGCGGACCGGTAGGCGGAGATGGAGTTTAATATATAGGAAGCTCGTCCTGCAATGAGGGCCTGGTTGTTCGAGGCCGGGGTCCATGCGAAGACCTCTGGGGTCAGGGTCTTGTCGTAGAGATCTTTCATGTATTTTACGGCCTCGACGGTCCGCTTGTTGTCCAGGATCACGCGCTCATACTCGTCCTGCGTACCGGTGTCGAACGACCAGAGCAAGGCCCTGCCTGCCATGTTCGTGTCCAGTTCCTGGGACAGCCCGATGCCGTTCTGGACGCCCAGTTGCTTCTTGATCTTCGCGGCATAGACCAGCAGCTCCTCCCAGGTCTTCGGCCCTTCCGGCTTTCCAACCTTTTCCCAGAGTGATTTCCGGTAATCGCCGGGGTCGATGGTCCATCCGTGGCAGAACCCGTAATATTTCCTGGTGTCGGGGTTGTACGAGCTTCGGGTGGCGACAGGGACCTGTTTCCCGAATTTTTTTTCCGCTTCTTTGTTGACGTCGGTGAGGTCGAGAACGCTCGGTTCGAAATCCGAAGGCGGGTTGATGAATTCGATGAGATCATGACCTCTGCCTGCCACGATTTCCGCTGCAAAGGTGCTCCTGAGATCGGAAAGGCTGATATGATCTACGGTCACGTCCACATTGTGCTTCTCACCCCAGGCTTTTGCATAGGGGTCGAACCATTTGTCATACCGCGGCACAAAATGGCTCCATTGCAGGAGCCTGAGCGTCCTGCGTCTTGATGTTTGCGCAAATGCCTTGTTTAAATCCAAAACCGACGAACCGATCGCCAGGCCCGCCGCGCCTACCCCTGCTTTCTTGACAAAATCACGTCTTGAAATCTTCTTCATGGCAGCCTCCTATGTGATTTTACTTCTTCACGGTTTCACACTGTTCAGCCCTTTCCCCCTCCGAAGTACAAGCACCACCTTCGGTAGTATATGAAATCACAAATTCAATTCAAAGGCAAGCGCAAAATGCCTCATGAATCAGCCTCCTTGTGCGCCTTATCATTCCTGCACCTTACTTCGCCGCCGGACCCTTCATCGCGCAATATAGTCAGCCAGGTCGAGCAGGCGCCGCGCGTACCCGTATTCATTGTCGTACCATGCAAAAACCTTCACCACTCTTTCCTGGATGACCTTGGTGGCATTGGCATCCACGATGCTCGAATGCTCATCCCCGATAATATCCGCAGACACCAGTTCATCCTCGGTATATCCCAGGATGCCCTTCATGTCGGCTTCCGCGGCCCTTTTAAACGCGGCGTTAACCATTTCCCGGGTCGCAACTCTTTTTACCCGGGCCGTAATGTCGGTGAGCGATCCGTTGGCAACGGGCACGCGCACCGCAATAGCCGACATTTTTCCCTTGAGCTCCGGCAGCACCCGCTCCGTTGCCGTTGCCGCGCCGGTGCTCGACGGGACCAGCGAAACGGCCGCGGCCCGCCCTCTGCGCCTGTGCCGGGGTGAAGACCTGTCGATGAGCGCCTGGCTGGACGTGTATGCATGGATCGTCGTCGCCATCAGGTAATCGATCCCGAAGGCGTCGTTCAGGACCTTGACGGTCGTTGCCAGGCAGTTCGTGGTACAAGAGGCATTCGAGATGATATGATGTCTTTTGGGATCGTAGGCCTTTTCGTTCACCCCCAGCACCACGGTCAGATCTTCGTTTTTCGCTTCCGCGCTGATGATGACTTTCGAGGCCCCGGCATCCAGATGTTTTTCCGCGTCCTCTCTCTTCAGAAAAAGCCCTGAACACTCCAGGACGATATCGACGCCAAGAGAGCGCCAGGGCAGTTTTTCCGGGTCTTTTTCATGGGAAATCGCTATTCTGCTTGACCCGGCTTCGAGGTAATCCGGTCCTGTTTTGATATCGAACGGGGCGCGCCCGTGCACGGAATCGTATTTGATGAGGTAGGCAAGTTCTTCTACCGGGGCTGGACTGTTTGCCGCAACGAGGGTGGCGTGCTCCGGCGGGTTTATCACGTACTGACGCAGGACCAATCGCCCGATGCGCCCGAGGCCGTTAATGGCGATTTTTTTCATGAAGTGCCTCCCCTTCTGCGAGGCGCCCCATGGCAGATACTTTTTTCCGTTAGAGAACGCCGCCGGCTGCTGCTTACGACCGGTTATGTTATTCTTCACCCGCGGTGATTGAAACTGCTGTTTCTTAACGTTAGAGAAAAAGTCCTCCAGCGGAAGGCAACTGTCAGGGCTGCAAAAATTTTTAATGCTTTTGAATACTATAATTATAGCAACATTATCCAGGACTTTGGCAGGGGATTAAAAAAATTTAAGGATGGAAGGGGACTGCGTTCTACAGGCTTTCTACCATTTTTCTGAAGGAGCGGCAGTTTTCCACAAGATCATGGCCGTGCTTAAACAGTCCGCCGCCGATCAGGAAAATCAGATCCTGGCCGTAGGTTTCAAGCATGTCGGGTATCTTTTCAAGACTCATACCCCCGCCAGGACTGGGGAAAATCGATTTTATCTGCCCCATAGGTTCACAGGTCGCGTTAACGATGTCCTTGCATTCTGAGCAACTGAACGAGAACCGTCCTCCGAAGTTTGGAAAAATGGTGGCATCCGCGCCGGCGAGTCTGGCAAGCTGTCAGAAGATCACGTCGTGCGACAAGCCGCCCTGTCCCGTGACAAAGCTTCCATGTAATGCCGGGTGCGTCATGATCGGCAGAGCAATGCTGTCGTCGTCAGCCAGTTCTCGCATCAGGTCCATGCCGATGAGCCCGGGCGCAACCATAAGGCCTCCTGCTCCGGCGTCTTTCGCGATCCTGGCCCTGTTCATCACTTCCCGGGCCGGCGCAGTGATGTTCGCTATGTAGATCGTCCGTCCGCCTGTTTCCTTGTTCGCTTTCCAGACCGCTTCCGCGCATCTTTTGACCCGTTCCTCGAAGGGAGAGCAGCACTGGTTCGTAAGGCCGTGGTCGTCCTTGATCATGTCCATGCCGCCGAGCGCGAATCGATAAGCAAGGTCGGCAAGCTCCTGGCAGGAAAGCCCCATGGGCTTGATCGCTGTTGAGAGAAGCGGGCGATGCAATACGTTAAGAAGCTTGCGCAGCCCCTCCCTGCCGAAACGGGGGCCTTTGAACTGTTTGAGCAGCGGCTCCGGAAGATCGAGGTGCTCCACGCGTATGCCGGGCTTGATGCTGCTGTTGCCGAAAATAACGTTCAGAAGCTGGGTCAGCTCGCCTGCGGCGATCTCAACAGCGTAGCTGATGACTGCCTTAAAGCTCTCAGTGTCCTGCCGCTCAAAGGACTCGATCCTGCCGAACACGTGGTCGCGAATGATCCCTTCCGGCACTTCGTCGGCCGGGAACTCCACGGTTTGCTCAATGCAGATGTCCTCGGCCTTGACGCGCGCTTCTTTCTCGCTGCCGAAAATACGATACGTAACGGAGAAGCGGTCGTTGGAGAACAAGGATTCAGGAGTGCAGGTTTTTTGGATGATCATTCAGAAAAGCTCCATACAGACTACTTCGTCTTAAACTCTTTCAGCCTTGTACATTCCACAAGCTGATCTAAATTTTGAAGCGTAAAAACTTTCCCGCGCGTCGCAAGAAGCATCTTCTTCATATCTTCCCGCCTGACCCCGAACCCACGGCCAGCAATGCAGGCAATGACCTCGTATTTCGGCTTTCCCGCTGGTTGGCCTGCCATGCTCAGCTCGCCCAAATGCTGGATGCGCGTCACTTTATCTCGTGCCGTTCCGTCATCTTCGGTGATCTTCGCTTCGATGATGATTTGCGGGTTGAACTCGCTCGGGATGATGAAATCCGGAGACTGATCAAACCCCTGGATTTTCTCAGCCCGCTTCGTTTTCCTTGCCGTAATGCCTGCCTTGTGCAAAACACCCTCGATTGCCGATTCAAGAATGTCGCCTATCAGTTCGCTCACTGAATCACGATGCCCGGCAAAAGGCCTGCCGAGGAACCGCTCATACAAAAGCATGGCATAGGGCGCGCCCATATCCGCCATGGCCCTGATGCGATTCCAGCCCGGAGAACACGGCGGTGACGTACTGGTCCAGGTCTGCCTGCACTTCCTCAAAAGGAACTTCAAAAGGAAATTTCATCGTTGATCGCTCCATACTTTTGGGTTTCTTCACTGACAGCGGAGGTTCGAACCAGAGCCGGCTGCAACATGCCCTCGCTTAATGAGTCTTCGACGGCTGACAAACCTCCAAACTCATGGATCATTGATGCGATTGCCGCTGTTTTTTCCTTTGTTGGTTTCGTCTTGTCCCATCCGTGGCGCAGGTTCCAGACAGCAAGCCGAACAAGATGTCCGTAAATGATGCACCGCACATCGCCGCGTGTTTCCTTCAAACCCGCTTGCCGCAGCTTTTCGATATCGCCTCTTACGAGATCTGCAAGGGCACCTGGATTTTTTACGAGCCACGAGGCAGGTACGGAGCCTGTACTCCGACAGACAAATACCGTATCCACAATAGA
>DAIDTZ010000443.1 GCA_027456925.1 Nitrospirota bacterium | reverse complement strand
CGTAAGAAGTCTCCTCTGCCGTCATTGCGAGGAGCGGAGCGACGCGGCAATCTCGATTTTTCAGGCAGTTGCGAACTACGAGATTGCTTCGCTTCGCTCGCAAAGACGGCTTTAAGGACTTTTTACGAAACCATCAAATCTGATAAGCGTCGGATAATGGCGGATTTTTTTACAAATAGTAGTTCACCCCATAGGTGATTGACTTGCTTTCGAATGTATCCGCTTTTATCATATGTTAATCCGCTTCTTCTGTGTCTAAGTGCTTTTTTTATGATCAATTTTAAAGAGCATTTTGACGCAGACTTCGTCGTGAGCTCAGTCGAACGATAAGATCGAATAAACGCGTATAAAGAAAGATAGAAAAAATGTTTTGATGCTGAAAAAATCAGGAAACGGTAAAGAGGGCTGATGCCTGGTAACGATCGGCCACATAGAGGGTGAGTTTTTCCGCCATGACTGCGCGGTGGGTCTTCAGGGCAACATCGGGATGATTGTTCTGTTCCGAGAGATGGGCAAGGCAGGCCCACTGGAGGCGGTTTCCGGCCATTGCGCGGGCCAGCACCTCGGCTGCCTCGATGTTCGAAATATGGCCGTGCGGCCCTTTGATCCGCTGCTTGAGATAGGCCGGGTAGGGGCCGTGGGCGAGCATGTCGGGATCGTAATTGCTTTCGAGGAACACGGCGTCGAGCGACGAAACGATATGCACGAGGTCCTTGAACACGTGGCCCAGGTCAGTCAGGATCCCGAGCCGCTTTTGGGCGCCTTCGATCACGAAAGCCGACCCGTCCACGCCGTCGTGGGGAGTGGGGATCGCATGCACATGCACGCCGCCGAAGGTGAGCTTGTCGCTCGACCGGAAAAGGCGTACGTCCTTCATCTTGCCGAGCGCGCACCGTGCTGATGCGGCGGCCAGCGTCGCCGCAGTCACGTACACCGGCAGGCCGTATTTCCGCTGGAACACCCCGGCATGCCGGATATGGTCGGAATGATCGTGCGAGATGATCACGGCATCGACGGCGCGAATGTCCCGGCCGTGAGCCGCGAGACGCTCCTCCGCCTGCACACCGCTGATCCCCGCGTCGAACAGCAGTTTCTTGCCGCAGGTCTCGACATAGATGCAGTTGCCGTTGCTGCCCGACTGAAGTGATATGGCGATCATGGTCATGTCCCGCGTACTGTAACAATCCCGGCGGCGCTTGTCAACGGGAATGATGACGATTGTTCTTGTGGCAAGGCGTGGCTTTCCTTATAATGACAGACAGGGACGCGCCTTCACGGCCCGTTCCGGTCTTCTTCACTTGCATGCAGACAACATCACTTCTCGACAACGTCAGCATCATTCTCGCTGACACGAAAACGCCCGCGAATATCGGCGCAGTTGCCCGGTGTATGATGAACACGGGCCTGAGCCGCCTGCTGCTTGTCGCCCCCCGCAAGGCCGTGGACCGCGAATCCTTTAAACTGGCCGCAGGCGCTGATGAGATCCTGGAAAAATCGGTCGTGTACCCCCGGCTCGGGGACGCGGTTTCCGGCCATGGACTGGTCATCGGCGCATCGCGCCACTCGGGCAAACGGAGAAAGAACGTCATCACGCCCCGGGAACTGGCGGAACGCGTTCTTCCTCTTCTCACAAACAACAAAGTCGCGGTGGTTTTCGGCAATGAAGTGAGCGGGCTGGAGCTCCCGGATATCGCCCTTTGCCAGGAGCTGGTTGCCATCCCGACTGCCCATGCTTTCCCGTCGCTTAATCTCTCCCACGCCGTCATGGTTATTGCCTACGAATTGTTCCGCGCTTCCTTAAAACCCGTTCCCCCTTCCTCCCTGGAACTTGCGCCCACAGAGGACCTCGAATATTTTTACACGCATTTACAAAGGACATTGCGGACGATCGGTTTTCTTGGCGATGAAAACGCGGAACGGATGCTCCTCTCTTTGAGACAGCTGTTTGGCAGGGCCCGCCTGGACAGCAGGGACATCAGCATCCTGCGCGGCATCCTGAACTGTATCGACAGAACAGGGAAATGCTGACAGCCTTTTCGCCTCAATTTACGATTAGCAGATAATGCCTATTTTTACATTCGGATTGACTTTCCTCGTGCAACGACATTATATTTATTGTAAGAAAAATAAAAGCTGGATTGTTTGAGAGGACGTGATTATGGGAAAACTACAGGACATGACACCGGTTATGGTCGAGACCCACGAAAAGTTGAATTGCTGGGAATTCAAAAAATGCGGCAGGCAGCCGGGCGGGCACAAGGCCGAGGAACTCGGAATATGTCCGGCCACCACGCATAGGGCTTTGGACAGCGCCCATGCGGGGAAAAATGCCGGCAGGGCATGCTGGGTGGTCGCGGGGTCCTTGTGCGGCGGGAAGATCCAGGGGACCTACGCGCAGAAGCTGAACAACTGCTGGCGCTGCGAGTTCATGAACATGGTAAAAAAGGAAGAAGAACCCACCGTTTTCGGCTTTTCCCATACGCGGCTGGGAATGGAAAAAACAATTGAAAAACAGAAGCACGAACAAAGCGGTTCGCCTCAACGTGTCGTCCACAAAGAACGGTTGTAAAAAGCATTGTTCGCTTTTTAATGTTTTCTCGGGAGGAGTAATATATGGGGAAGTTAAATTGCTGGGAACACAAGAAATGCGGCCGCCAGCCCGGCGGGCCGAAAGCGAAGGAGTTGGGCGTCTGCCCGGTCACGACCTGTCAGGAACTGCACGGCGCGCACGGCGGGAAAAATGCCGGCAGGGCATGCTGGGTCATCGCGGGGTCCTTGTGCGAAGGCAATATCCAGGGGACCTATGCGCAAAAGCTGACGAACTGCTGGCGGTGCGATTTCATGAACAGTGTGAAGCT
>DAIDTZ010000442.1 GCA_027456925.1 Nitrospirota bacterium | reverse complement strand
CGGATAGTGGATCAGCGATATACTTCTGTATCGCACGACGCATCGGTCTGGCGCCGTAGGTGGGTTGATAGTTCTCACGGATGAGCCATTCCTTCACTTCCGGGGTCACGGTGAGTTGAATGCTGCGATCGCTGATAATCTGGGCGTTCAGCTCCACGATAAGCATATCAACGATTTTTGTGAGATGCTCGTTCGTGAGGGGATGGAAAACGACCACTTCATCGATCCTGTTCAGGAACTCGGGGTTAAAGGACCGCTTGAGTTCCGATATGACGTTTTCCTTCATCCTGCCGTATTGCGTCTTGGAACTGTCCTGCTGGAAGCCGAGCGTGGTGTCCTTGTCGATCATTCTGGCGCCAAGGTTCGACGTCATGATGATGACCGTATTTCTAAAATCGACTTTTCTGCCGAAGCTGTCGGTCATGTACCCGTCGTCAAGCACCTGGAGCAGCATGTTGAAAATGTCCGGATGTGCCTTTTCAATTTCGTCGAAGAGGACCACCGAATACGGTCTCCTGCGTATCTTCTCCGTGAGTTGTCCGCCGTCATCGTAACCGACGTAGCCGGGAGGGGACCCGACGAGTCGTGAGGAACTGAACTTTTCCATGTATTCCGACATGTCGACGCGGATGAGCGCGTCTTCGCTGTCAAAGAGGAACGTCGCAAGCGTCCGGGCGAGTTCTGTTTTGCCGACGCCGGTAGGACCGAGGAAGATAAACGAGCCGATGGGCTGCTTGCGTGTTTTCAGCCCGACCCGCGAACGCCGAATTGCCCGGGATACCGCGTCGATTGCCTCGTTCTGGCCGACAATCCGTTTGTGCAGCTCTTCCTCCATCCGAAGCAGGCGCGAAGCCTCCTGCTCTTCAAGCCGTGCGAGCGGAATGCCGGTGATGTGGGAAACGATCACGGCCACTTCTTCTTCGCCCACCACGGGGATATTCTTCTCCTGGCTGTCCTTCCAGTCCTTATGGATGCCGTCCAGTGATTCCCGCAAACGGTCTTCTTCTTCATGGATGGATTCCACGCGGACATAGTCCTTGATGCGGGAGAACAGGTTCTTCTCCTGCTCAAGCTTCTTCAGTTTTTTCTCAATGGACTTCATCTCAGCCGGGTACGTATACCGGTTGAGCTTGGCCTTGGCGCCGGCTTCGTCGATCACGTCAATGGCCTTGTCCGGAAGGAACCGATCGGTAATATAACGGTCGGAGAGCCGCGAGGCGGCAACAACAGCCTCATCGGTGATCTTTATTTTGTGGTGAGATTCATATTTCGGCCGCAGGCCTTTGATGATATTGATAGTCTCGTCCAGGCTCGGCGGCTGTACATAGATCGGCTGAAAGCGCCGCTTGAGAGCACCGTCCTTCTCGATATGCTTTCTGAACTCATCAAGCGTTGTGGCCCCGATGCACTGGATTTCTCCCCGCGCGAGCGCCGGTTTCAGCATGCTGGAAGCGTCAATCGATCCTTCGGCAGCTCCCGCGCCGACGAGCGTATGCAGTTCGTCGATGAACAGGATGATATTGTCGGCCTGAACGATCTCCTTCATCACGATCTTGAGACGCTCCTCGAACTGGCCGCGGTACTTGGTCCCTGCGATCAGGGATCCCAGATCGAGGGATACCACGCGCCGGTTCATCATGTTTTCGGGGATATCGCTGTTGATGATCCGCTGGGCAAGGCCCTCGACGATGGCGGTTTTCCCGATGCCGGGTTCGCCGATGATAACGGGGTTGTTTTTCGTCCTGCGGGAGAGGATCTGCAGAACGCGGTCGATCTCGTTTTCACGGCCGATGACCGGATCCAGTTTGCCGCTCTTCGCCAGTTGCGTCAGGTCCCTGCTGAACTCGTCCAGGGCGGGGGTAGGGCTCTTTTTTGCGCTCACCTGGGTCGCTGCCCGTCTGAGATAGTTGATGACCAGTTGACGGGAACCGAGCAGATTCACACCGAAGCTGCGCAGGATCTTGCCGCCGATCCCTTCTTCCTCCCGAATGAGGCCGAGCAGAAGATGCTCGCTTCCGATATAATTGTGTCCAAGCAACCGGGCTTCCTCAACGGCGTATTCGAGAACTTTTTTGGCACGGGGAGTGAAGGGAATATCTCCGAAGGTAAGGGTATTTCCGCTGGAAGGGAGGTTTCGTTCGACCTCCATCCGGATCTGATCAACATCGATGCCCATTTTGCGAAGCACCGCGACGGGGATTCCATCCTCTTCGCGGAGCGTCCCGAGCAGGATGTGTTCCGTACCCAGATAGTCGTTCTGGAGCCGCTCAGCCTCTTCGCGGGCGTAAACGATGACTTTTCTTCCTCGTTCCGTGAACTTTTCGAACATCATATCGTGGTAACCGCCTTCAAACATTCTGACGACATTCGTTTACCTTAGTTGAATAAAATATACTCCAATCGCCACGTTAAAGTCAAGAGCCCATTTGTGTTCGCGCTGAATGGTTTCGTGCATAAGAAGGTTTTTTTTCGCGGCCCTGTTGGCGCGGAGGGATCCTTCCTGGTGAACGTAAAGGCGCATCGGTGCCTGAGATAGAGGAATTCCGCAGGCGTCTGCGCGGGTTCTTTTCTGTTGACATTACCGGGACAACATAGTAGTTTTCCCCTATGATACGCAAGGCCAGATTAATCGATGTCAAGGCGATGCAGGCACTTATCAATCAGTACGCGGATACAGGTCAGATGCTTCCGAGGGCGCTCAATGAGCTGTATGAGCATTTGCGTGATTTCCATGTCTATGAAGAGAACGGTTCGCTCATCGGGGTATGCGCCCTTCACGTCAGTTGGGACGGATTGGCTGAGCTCCGGTCGCTCGCCGTCCGTCAAGACCGCCTGAAGCGCGGCATCGGCGCCGAACTCGTCCGGCAATGCCTTCATGAAGCGGCTGATCTCCAGGTGACACGAGTGTTTGTGCTTACGTACCAGCCCGCATTTTTCAAGAAGCTCGGTTTTACCGAAGTGGACAAGAAGGAATTGCCGCATAAAATATGGACTGATTGCCTCAACTGCGTTAAATTCCCGAACTGTGACGAATCCTCGCTGATCATCAACATCGCCCCCAGATCGTAGCGCATGCTGGTAATGGCACCCGGCTTGCATTCCAGGGTTGGAACAAGACCCTGGATTATCTTCTCCAGTAAATGATCGTTGATAAAACAACATGTTAAGCCTCTATATCCATACCCCTTTTTGTGTCAGAAAATGCCTGTACTGTGGCTTTTATTCAACACCTTATTCTGAGCAAAGAGCTGAGGATTACGTAGTTGCTTTGCGTAACGAAGCCTCGGCATACCGGTCCGATTTCAGCCGCCGTCTGTTCAGTACGGTCTATATCGGCGGCGGGACCCCGACCGTCCTGTCGAACGAACAGTCTGCGAAAGTGATGTGCCTCATCAAGGATTGTTTCAGCGTAGCGGAAAACGCTGAGGTCACGGTCGAGGCAAATCCGAATTCGGCGGCGCAACAGGGTCTTTCCCAGTGGCTGAGGCTTGGCGTGAACCGTCTGAGTCTTGGCATACAGTCCTTCTCTGACAGGATTCTGCAGAATCTCGGCAGACTGCATACGGCTGACCAGGCTGTTGACGCATTTCGATCAGCGAGATGCGCCGGATTTACCAATATCGGGATTGATCTTATCTATGGTGTGCCGGGCCAGACCATGGCACAGTGGGGGGAATCATTGGCCGCAGCAACGAGGCTCACGCCTGAGCATATTTCCCTCTATAGTCTTTCTCTCGACGAAGGCTCGGCGCTCAAGCGGAGGGCCGATTCGGGAACCTACGCACTCCCTGATGATGAACTGGTCATTGGTATGTATGAATATGCCGTATCGATGCTGTTCGACGCGGGTTATGCCCGTTACGAAATATCGAATTTTGCGTTACCCGGGTTTGAGTGCAGGCACAATATGAACTACTGGGAGCGGGGAGAATATCTCGGACTCGGACCCGGCGCCTCATCGTTTGTGGCGGGGAGACGGTTCGATAACATTTCCGATCATGAAGAATACGCGCGGCGCCTGGCGCGGGGGAGATCGGTGATCGTTGATTGTGAGGAGGTGACGACCGAACAAGCGGCGCGGGAGCGGCTCCTGCTGGGCCTGCGGACTTCTCGCGGTGTGGACCTTTGCCGCTTTCACGACGAACAGGGGAGTAATAGCTTCCGCCGTCTGCAAGCTTCCCTGCCCCCTCTGAGCGCTGCCGGTTTGATCCGGATCATTGATGGACGAGTGAGGCTGACCGATCGAGGCGCTTTACTGTGCAACGAGGTTTTGGCGAGGCTGACTGTTTAAATTTTTGTTTACACCCTTTTCGCTCCATGCTATAGTAATCCGTTCTTATTAAGAATTTTGGAGGGTGTCGTCAACGTGCAGAAACAACGTGCTGCAGCACTCGGGATCGTGTTTTTCTTCCTGCTTTCTTTTTTCGCGTTCCCCGCCGCGGCAGAAGACGTGAAGGTTACCTTACTCGAAGTACAGGGGAACAAGAGGATAGAGACCGCGACGATCCTGGCCAAGATCAAGACGCGGGAGGGAGAAGTGTTTTCTCCGTCCCTGATCAAGGATGATATCAAAGCGTTGTACCAAATGGGCCATTTTGAAGACGTCCAGGTGAGAACCGAGGGGTTTGAGAACGGCCTCAAAGTCATCTTTGTGGTCAAGGAAAAACCGCTCATCAGGGAAATAACCTTCGAAGGCAACGAGGAACTGACCACGGAAAAGCTGAAGGAGGGACTGACGCTGCTCCCGAGGACGGCGCTTAACCTCCAGCTGATCAATGAAAATGCCGAGAAGATCCGGCTCAAATACCAGGATGCGGGATTTTACGATGTTGTGGTCGTCCCCGTGATCAATGAACTCCCGGGCGGAGATAGAAGCGTTGTTTTCTATATCGAAGAAGGGGCAAAGGTAAAGATAGCGGATATTATCTTTACGGGCAACAAGGCCATTTCATCGAAGGAACTGAAGGAACCCCTCAAAACGCAGGAGCACTGGTTTTTTTCCTTTCTTGGCCGCAGCGGAGCCTTGCGGACGGACGAACTGAGGGATGATCTCGAGACTATTAAAAACCTTTACTACAACAAGGGATATATTCAGGTCCAGGTAGGGGAACCGGTCATCGCACCGAAACAGTACACCTTTCGCGAATGTTACTTCTGGGGCCCGGAAAAGACCTTTGTGCGGAAAAGCGAACTTGTTATTCGCATCAATATCAAGGAAGGCGAGCAGTTCCGGGTCGGCGACGTGACCTTCAAGGGCAACCAGATCATATCAACAGAAGACCTGGAAAAAGAAACAAAGCTAAAAAAGGGCGACATCTTCAGCAGGGATGTGCTCAGGCAGGACGTCAACAAGATCATCGACCACTACGACAGTTTGGCGCGCCCCTTTGCAAACGTTGTTCCGCTCTTCAATATCGATCAGGACAAAAAAACGGTCGCTGTTACCATCGATATCCAGGAGGGCGGCGAAGTGCGGATCGGCCGGATCGACATCTCGGGCAACAGCAAGACCCGAGACAAAGTCATACGGCGTGAAATGCGGCTCGTAGAAGGAGACCTGTACAGCAAGAAGGCGCTGAAGAGGAGTTACGAGCGGCTCAACAACCTGAACTTCTTTGAAACCGTGGAGATCGTGCCTGAACGCAGACAACAGGAATCGATCATGGACCTCGATGTGAAGGTGAAAGAGAAGCTTACGGGGACGCTCAGCGTGGGCGGCGGATACAGCTCGGTCGACAAACTGGTCGGCATGGCCGAGATAACGCAGGGCAACCTGTTTGGCCGCGGCGAGCTTCTCAAATTAAAGCTCCAGTGGGGTCAGGCCGGGACGACCAACCTTTATATGCTCAGTTTCATGGAGCCTTACCTCTTCGACAAGCCGATATGGGGGAGAGTGGATCTTTATAATCAGACCCAGCAGTATGACGGGTATGATCTCAGGACGAACGGTTTCGCCCTGTCGGCGGGGAAAAACTTCAACGAATATGTCTCGACATCGCTCCGGTACAGTCTGGACAACTCGTTCGTCACCAATATTACCTCAACAGCGCCGTTCACTCTTCAGCAACAGCTTGACAGCTACGGCGATAGCATCACAACGAGCGCGCTTACCTGGAGTCTCACGAGGGACACGCGCGATTTCTATCTTGATCCAAAAACGGGTTCGAAGAACAGCATCTTCGTCGAATACGCAGGCGGCCCGCTCGGCGGCGACCCGAATTTTATCAAGTCGGTCGGTGATTCGGCCTGGTATTTTCCTCTGTTCTGGGACACGGTATTCATGGCGCGCGGCCGGTATGGTGTCGTCAATTCCCTTATTGAGAAACCAGTCCCCTTGGCGGAACGGTTCTACGTGGGTGGCCCATCGACGGTCCGGGGGTTCCGGTTTGGCGCCGACGGACCCATTGATTCCCAATCGAACGTGCTCGGCGGGACGAAGGAGATGATTTATAATTTTGAATATAGTTTCCCGATCGTGCCGGCAGCCAGGCTCAAAGGCGTGCTTTTCTATGACATAGGAAAAGCTTTTGACACCAACGAGACGGTAACCTTTTCAGCGCTTCGGCAGTCTTTTGGCTGGGGGTTCTGGTGGCTTTCTCCGATCGGACCGCTCAAATTCGAATGGGGATATATCGTCAAGCAGCGGCCGCAAGACCAGGCGAGCCAATTCGATTTTTCCATCGGCGCCATGTTCTGATACGGATGTTTGTCAAGAAAACTGCGGTGAAATTGCGTTACCATACATTTTCAGATTCTTAAAGGAGGAAGTCTCATGAAAAAAATTGTCATTGTAGCTGTAACTCTGTTGCTTCTGGCATCGAGTGCCATGGCGGCGGGCAACAAAATTGCCTTTGTCGACACACAGGCGGTGTTTGATAAAACACAACTCGGGAAAAAATATCAGGGCGTCGTGCGCGAGTATTACGAAAGCCGGAAGAAGATTCTCGATGAGGACGCCAGTGATATCCAGGCGCTCCAGGACGATTATACGAAACAAAAGCAGGCAAAACTGCTGACCGACAAAGCCCAGAAAGAGAAGGAAGATACCATCTCCCGGAAAATCAGCGATTTTCAGAAAAAGCGGGAGGAGTTCAGCGGCGAGATCAGCAAGAAAAACGAGGAGCTTTCAAACGAATTCAATCAGCAGATGGTCGTTATTCTCAAGGACATCGCAAAGAAAGAGAAAATTTCCCTGGTGCTCAGCAAGACCATCAACATTCTTTCGAAGGCCGAGGTGCCTGCGGTCCTGTATGGAGACGAGGATCTTGATCTGACCAGCAAGGTGATCGCCGATATGGATAAGAAAATAAAAGAAGATGCGAAGCCGTAAGAGGCTGCATCCTTTTTGACGGGGCGGAAACGTAATGAAGTTAAAGGAACTGGCAAACATACTGGGCGGCCAGGGGTCATGTCCTGAAGACGTTGAGATCAGCGGCGCTTCGGGAGTTCGCGATGCCGGAGAAGGGCAGATCACCTTTATCGCCGGATTGCAGAATCTCAAAGACCTCGAAGGGTCACGCGCTGCGGCAGCGCTTGTCCCGCTCGATACGCCCGTCATGCATCTGCCTCTGGTCCGAGTGAAAAACCCGCGCCTGGCCTTTGCGCGGGTCCTGGAAATATTCTACGTCAAACCCTATTGTTCAAGCGGTATAAGCGACAGGACGGTGATCGGACGTGACGTTGTTTTGGGTTCCGATCTTTCCTTGCATCCCTGCGCGGTGATCGCCGATGGAGCGAAAATCGGGGACCGGGTAACGCTCTATCCCGGGGTGTATGTGGGGAGCGGATCGATCATCGGCGACGATTCCGTCATTTATCCGAACGTCAGCATAGGCGAACGGGTAACGATAGGACAACGCGTCATCATCCACGCAGGCACGGAAATCGGAAGCGACGGGTTTGGGTTCGTGACCGAGGGCGGCCGGCACCACAAGATCCCGCAGGTGGGCGGCGTGATCATCGAGGACGATGTTGAGATCGGCGGCAACTGTTCCATCGACCGGGCAACGCTCGGGAATACGATCATCAAAAAAGGCACCAAGCTCGACAACCAGGTGCATGTCGCCCACAATGTGACGATCGGGGAGCATTGCCTGCTCGCGGGACAGGCCGGAGTCGCCGGCAGCAGCACCCTCGGCGATTATGTGGTTTTGGCCGGCCAGGCCGGCGTGTCCGATCATACGATTGTCGGCGACCGGGCAATGGCCGGCGGCAAGGCAGTCATTGTCAGGGATGTCGAGGCGGGCCAGATCGTTGCCGGGTTCAATGCCATGCCGCTCAGAACCTGGCTTAAGGTGCAGGCGGTCCTGCCGAAACTGCCGGAATTGAAAAAAAATATTGCCGAACTTCAGAAGCAGGTGGAAGATTTGAAGGCACGGGCAAGCGGTACATAAGGGGGGAATTCGTATGATGAATATTCACGAGATCATGGATTTTCTACCTCATCGGTATCCTTTTTTGCTGATTGACCGGATACTCGAATTTGAGGAGAACAAACGGATCGTAGGTATGAAGAACGTCACTATCAATGAGCCTTTTTTCCAGGGACATTTTCCCGGACACCCGATCATGCCGGGCGTGTTGCTGCTTGAAGCCATGGCGCAGACCGGCGGCGTGATGGCGCTCAAATCGTTGCCCGAGGGAGAGGCGAAAAAAAAGGTCCTCTATTTCATGAGCATTGATAAAGCCAAGTTCCGCAAGCCCGTAATTCCCGGAGACCAGGTGCGGTTCGAGCTGGAACTCATTAAGAACCGCGGTAATATCAAGAGCTTTAAAGCAGAAGCCAAGGTGGACGGCGCCGTTGTTGCCGAATCCGAGATGATGGCGATGATCGTCGATAAATGATCGTGGGGAAGAGTGAGGAACAGCACAGGTGAGCATCCATCCAACAGCAATAGTCCATCCGAATGCGCGGATCGCCGAGGATGTTGAGATCGGCCCCTATACGGTCATCGGTGAACATGTTTCCATCGGTGCGGGGACGAAGATTTGCTCCCACGTTCTGATTGAGGGCTGGACAACCGTCGGCGAGCGAAACCATATTTTCCCCTTTTCGAGCATCGGCGCGGCCCCTCAGGACATCGGGTACCGGGACGAAGAGACCTATCTGATCATCGGGGACGACAATGTGATTCGTGAATGCGCAACGGTTCACCGGGCGACGACCAAGGAAGACCGGAAAACCGAGATCGGGAACAAGAATTTTCTCATGGCCTATTCTCATGTGGCGCACGACTGCAAACTCGGCAACAATATCATCATGGCAAACTCGGTGGCCCTCGGCGGACACATCGTGATCGGCGACCATGCGATCCTCGGCGGTATCGTTGCGGTGCACCAGTTCGCGAGGATCGGCGCCTATGCCATCATCGGCGGCCAGTCGGCAGTGACGCTGGACATCCCGCCGTTCGTGAGCGCAGCAGGCAACCGGGCGCAGCTCTATGGGTTGAACCTGGTTGGCCTCAAAAGAAAAGGTTTTTCCGACCAGACGATAACGATCCTGAAGAAGGCCTATAAAATCATCTTCCGTTCCGGCATGACGCAGGACGAAGCGCTTCAGAAGGTCACCGAAGAACTGCATGCGTCACCGGAAGCCATGCAGCTCGTGGAATTCATTAAAAGCTCGAAACGGGGCGTTACAAGGTAGAACGATACGACCGTATGGACAAAATCGGGTTAATTGCCGGCAACGGAACGTTTCCAATAGCTTTTGCGCGCGCAGCGAAGGAGAAAGGGCTGCAAGTCATTGCTGTGGCCCACGAAGGGGAAACCCTTCCCGAGCTTTCGCAGTGGGTGGATGGTATTTTCTGGATCAAGGTCGGGCAGCTCGGCAAGCTCATCTCCATTTTCAAGGAACAGGGTGTCCATGACGTTTTGATGGCAGGGGGGATCAAGAAGACCCGCTTGTTTCAAGGGGGGATGCCCGACCTCCGCGCGGCGGCACTGTTAGCCAAGATGCTCTATAAGAAAGACGATTCGATCCTCCGCGCCGTGGCGGCCGAACTGGAGTCGGAGGGGATCACGGTCCGCGAATCAACGCTCTATCTCGACAATATCCTTGCGCCAGCGGGCATCCTGACCAGAAGGAAACCCTCCAAGGATGAACGGCTGGATATCGAGTTCGGCTGGCAAATGGCCAAAGAGATCGGGAAATTGGACATCGGCCAGACCGTCGTGGTCAAAAACCAGGCGGTTCTCGCCGTTGAGGCAATTGAAGGCACCGACGAAGCAATTCGCCGCGGCGGCCGTCTGTGCGGAAAGGGCGCCGTGGTTGTGAAAATTTGCAAGCCGCAGCAGGATCTCCGGTTCGATCTTACCGCGATCGGGATGCAGAACAGCCAAACGATGAAGGAAGTGAAGGCCTCCTGTCTGGCTGTTGAGGCGGGGAAAACCATTATCTTTGATCAGAAAGAACTGGCGGCTGAAGCGGACCGGTCGGGCATCGCCATCGTCGCCGTTGCTAAGGAGCGGGAAGCAATCGCATGAGGACGATCAAAGTCGGAGTCATTGGCGTGGGATACCTTGGCCGGTTTCATGCTGAAAAGTACGCCGCCCATCCCGACGTCGAGCTGGTCGGCGTCGCTGACGCGGATCCCGGACGTGCTGCCGAGATCGCAAAGAAACTGAACACGCGTTCTTTCACAGATCACCGGCAGCTGCTTGGGCTGATCGATGCAGTGAGCATTGTTGTACCCACCAGAGGGCATCACGGGGTAGCAAAAATGTTCCTCGAACAGGGCGTGCACGTCCTGCTCGAAAAACCGATGACCGTTACGCTTGAGCAGGCCGATGAACTCATCAAGCTTGCCTCGGACAAAAGGCTGGTGCTCCAGGTCGGCCATATAGAACGGTTCAATCCCGCGGTCACTGCAATCAAGGCCATGCTCACCTCGCCCCGGTTCATGACGTCCGAACGGGCTGCGCCGTTTACGGTCCGCTGCACGGACGTGAATGTGGTGCTGGACCTCATGATCCATGACCTCGATATTGTCGTTGATCTGGCCGGTTCGGAACCGAGGGAATTGTGCGCCGCCGGCGCTTCGGTCATCACGAAGGAAATCGATATAGCTGCTGCGCGCATTGTTTTCGAGAACGGCTGCGTTGCCGATGTTACTGCGAGCAGGGTGTCGGAAGAGAAAAAACGGCTGCTTCGCGTATTCGACAACGAGCGCGTGTATGCTTCCGATTACCAGACTCAGAAAGCGATAATATCGCGCAAGGGGACCGGTGTTTCCACTGAACTGATTTCGCAAGATGTCTCCACGGAGCGCCGCGATACCCTGAATGAAGAAATACGGGCTTTTATCCGGAGCGTTCAGACCAATACGCGGCCCCTGGTCTCGGGCAGCGAAGGACGGCGGGCCCTCGCCCTGGCCGGGATGATTACCGATATGATCGCCAACGGAATCACGGGATTCGTTCCCGTGAAAAGCTGACGCATGACGCAGCACGTTGATGCATACTTGAACAGATAAGGGAGCATTCTACGCATGTCGATACCCATGGTTGACCTGAAGATCCAGTACGAATCTATCCAGGATGAGATTAATAGGGCGGTCCTCGGCGTTCTCCAAAGCACCCATTTTATCCTCGGGCCGCACGGCAGGGCGCTCGAGGAGGAGGTTGCCGGTTATCACAAGGTGAAGCATGCCGTGGCAGTGGCTTCGGGAACGGACGCCTTGCACCTTGCTCTGCTCGCCGCGGGCATTAAGCGCGGCGACGAGGTCATTACTTCGCCGTTCACCTTTATCGCCACGGCTGAGGCGATCTCCTACGTCGGCGCAGTGCCGGTGTTCGTGGATATCCGGCGCGATACGTTCAACATGGATATCACGAAGCTAGAAGCAGCGATCACGAAAAAAACAAAGGCGATCATCCCGGTCCATCTCTACGGTCATCCGGCGGACATGGACGGACTCATGGAGCTCGCAAAGAAACACAATCTCCGGGTCGTCGAAGACTGCGCCCAGTCTTTCGGCGCAGAGTATCAAGGTAAAAAGACAGGGGCGTTCGGCGACATCGGCTGCTTCAGCTTTTTCCCGAGCAAGAACCTGGGATGTTACGGCGACGGCGGCATGGCGATCACCGATGACGCAAAACTTGCCGAGCATATGCAAAGCCTGCGAAACCATGGAAGCCGCGTCCGGTACTACCACGATGAGATCGGGTACAACAGCCGGCTTGACGAGATCCAGGCGGCTATTCTTCGGATCAAGTTCAAACATATCGATGAATACAACGCAAAACGCAACGCCAATGCAGCGCTGTATGCAAAATATCTTGCAGTGCCCGGCGTTCAGACGCCCATAGAACAGAGCGGCACAAAGCATGTGTTCCACCAGTATACGATCCGGGTCAAAAACCGGGATGCTGTCAAGAAGAAGCTTGACGAAGGGAACGTAACGTCGTCCATGATCTACTATCCTGTCCCGCTTCATTTGCAGACGGCGTATAAGGACCTGGGCATGAAGCCGGGGAGCCTGCCTGCGGCAGAGCAGGCTGCGCAGGAAGTATTGTCTCTCCCCATGTATCCCGAATTGACCGAAGGACAGATCCGGCACGTGGCTGATGCGGTAAAGAAGGCGCTGTGAAAAGAGAGATAGAGGACAGAATACAGACAAAAGACAGAAGACAGGGGACAGAAGCCGGCATAGAGATATGAAAAAGGTCATGATCATGACCGGGGAAGCGTCCGGCGATCTGCACGGCGCCAACCTGGTACGGGAGCTCCGCAACCAGGACCCGTCGATTGCGCTGTACGGCGTCGGTAGTGTCCGGATGAAAGAGGCCGGTGTGCATCTGCTGGCCGATGCTTCGGAGATTTCCGTCGTGGGGATCACGGCGGTGCTGACCCACCTCCCGGTGATCTGCCGGGTCTATAAAAAGCTCAAGCGGTTCTTGCGGGACGAGCGGCCGGACCTCCTCGTCCTGATCGATTTCCCCGACTTTAATATCATGCTTGGGAAGGCGGCAAAGAAACTCGGCATTCCCGTTCTGTATTACATCAGCCCCCAGGTCTGGGCATGGCGCAAGGGCAGGATCAGGACGATCGCCCGCCTGGTAAAAGTCATGATCGTCGTCTTTCCCTTTGAAGTGCCGCTCTATGAGAAAGCGGGCGTTGATGTTCGGTTCGTGGGCCATCCCCTCTCGGACGTTGTCCAATCGAACCTGACCAAGGACCAGGCGAAGAAAGACTTTGGGCTCGATTCCCATGGGAGAACCGTAGCTCTTCTGCCCGGGAGCAGGACGTCTGAAATCATCCATTTGCTGCCCGATATGCTGAAAGCGTCGCGGATCCTCGCGTCCCGGTTTAACGATTTACAGTTTGTTCTTCCTCTGGCGCCCACGCTTGACCGGGGTTTTGTCCGTGCTTTTGTAGAACAGGCGCCCGATGTGCCGGTACGGATCGTCGAAGGCAGAGTGTATGACGTGCTCAAGGCCTCGGACGCGTCGATCGTTGCTTCGGGGACCGCCACGCTTGAGACCGGGCTCATGGCCGTGCCGATGGTGATTGCCTACCGCATTTCGGCGCTCAACTATTTTCTTCTCACGAAAATCGTGCGAGGGGTGGAGAATGTCGGCCTCGTGAATATCGTCGCCGGCAGACGGATCGTCCCCGAACTGGTCCAGAACGATTCGACGCCGGAGAACATGGCTGATGCCATAACGTCCCTGCTGAGCGATACCGTTTACTATAATCGTATGCGGAGCGATCTTGCGGGAGTAAGAACGCGATTAGGCGATTCTGGAGCGTCCGCGCGGGCCGCCTCGGTAGTCAGGGAAGTGCTGGCCCAGGCCGGATACTAATCATATGGAAATCTATAAGAGGCTTTTAATATATCTCATGCCCTACAAGGTCCGTCTTGCCTGGTCCGCGGTTTTCATGATTCTGACGAGCGCCTTGATCTCCCTGCAAGCCTATCTCGTGCAGCCGGTCCTGGACAACGTTTTCTTGAACAAGAACATGAAGCTCCTGCTGCTCCTGCCGCCTGCACTCGTCGTCGTGGTCATCCTCAAAGGGGCCGCGTCGTACGCCCGGGACTACCTTTTGGGTTATATCGGTCAGCGGATCGTCAATGATATTCGCGATCAGTTGTACAAGCACCTGACCTCTCTTTCCTTTGCGTACTATACCAGGACACCGACCGGCGTGCTTATTTCCCGGATCATCAATGACGCGAATCTTGTTCAGGGAGCATTGACCCGGGCGCCTTCCAGTCTTGTGCAGGGACTCTTTACCATGGTGGCCCTGATCGTATACATTATTTACAAGGACTGGCGCCTTGCTGCCTTCTCCGTGCTGGTTCTGCCGCTGCTCGGCATTGCGCTCTCTAAGTTCAGCCGGCGCTTCCGGCGGACGAGCACGGCAATGCAGGAACAGTATGGCGACCTGACGACGCACCTGCATGAGACCATCGCCGGAATCCGCATTGTGAAGGCATTCGGAATGGAGCCCTACGAAAACAGAAGGTTTGCCGAACGAAATAACGGACTATTTAATTCGCTCATGCGGATAATCAAGACCAGTGCGATGTCTTCCCCGATCATGGAGGTCATCAACACGTTCGGGATCGCAATGGTCATTTTTGTCGGCGGCTACTGGATTATTCAGGGCAAAATGACGGTGGGAGAATTTTTCTCTTTTATGACGGCTTTGTATTTTTTATACCGCCCGATTAAAGACCTGAATAACGTAAACAGCACTGTCCAGGACGGCGTCGCAGCGGCCAGGCGCATCTTCGAGGTTTTGGATACGGCGCCGGAGATCAGGGACCGCGCAGGCGCGGTTACCCTGCTTCGCGGTTTCGGAACCATCGAGTTTAAGAACGTATCGTTCAAGTATGAAGATGCCCTGGTTCTGAAGGACATCGACCTGACGGTCAAGGCCGGAGAGACCATTGCCATCGTGGGAAAGAGCGGCGGGGGAAAGACGACGTTGGCAAACCTCATCCCCCGGTTCTACGATGTGACCAACGGGTCCATCGCCATCGACGGCCGGGACCTCCGGGACGTTTCCATCGCATCGCTTCGCTCTTTGATGGCCATCGTCACGCAGCAGACGTTCCTGTTCAACGACACGGTGAAAAACAACATTGCCTACGGCAATACGGCCCAGCCCTTCGACTATGTGGTTAGGGCCGCCCGGTCCGCGTACGCCGATGAGTTCATTCAGGCGCTTCCGCGGGGGTACGAAACCGTGATTGGGGAGTCCGGCGTCAAACTTTCGGGAGGACAGCGCCAGCGGATCGCAATTGCACGGGCACTGCTCAAAGACGCGCCGATCCTTATCCTCGATGAAGCCACCTCGTCCCTCGATACGCAGTCGGAACGGGAAGTGCAAAAGGCCCTCGATACGCTCATGCAGGGCAGGACGAGCTTCGTGATCGCGCATCGCCTCTCAACCATCATGAATGCCGACCGTATCATCGTGCTCAAGGACGGCAGGATCGTGGAACAGGGCAGGCATGAGGAGCTCTTGTCCCGGGGAGGGGAATACAAGAACCTGTATGAACAGCAATTTCGCGAAGAACCCTCCACAAGGACGATGTGATGCTGAGAGCGCGGCTCTTATCGTTTATCGGCTGGATCATTCTTTCCCTGTGGAGCCGGACTGTCCGGATGCGGTTCGTGAACAAGACGGTTCCTGACCGGCTCACCTCGGAAGGGAAGAACTTCATCTATGCCTTCTGGCATGGACGACAGTTTCTCCTGTTCCACAGCCACCGGAATTCAGGAGTCGTGATCAATGCAAGCGAGAGCCGCGATGGCGAGATCCAGGCCGGGATCCTGAAACGGTTCGGCTTTGCCGTCGTTCGCGGTTCTAGTAAACGCAAGGGGGAACGGGCGCTCCTAGGCCTGATCGACGGTTTACGAAAAGGCAGGAATATCGCGGTCGCTGTAGACGGCCCGCGCGGCCCGCTGCACGAGGCAAAACAGGGCGTGTTGTATGTGGCGGGGAAACTGAACAAGCCCATCGTACCGGTGATCACCAGTGCGAAACGCTACTGGATCCTCGAAAAGGTCTGGGACAAGTACCTGCTGCCGATGCCGTTCACAACGGGGGTTGTTCTCTACGGGGAGCCGATTACGGTCACGGGAACCTCTGAGGACGTTCTACAGGCAAAAGGAAAAGAATTGGCAGCGGCACTCAATGGGCTCATGGCCAGGGCGGACGATTACTTCAAAACGCAATCGTGAGGTCGATTCATGTATGTCATCTACAATATATTTCTTGTCGTCGCTACCGTTTTCCTGTCGCCGGTTGTGCTCTTTAAACTGATCACGGTGCCCAAGTACCGGGGCGGTCTGACCCAAAAGCTCGGCCGTCTGCGCAAGAGTGTGATGCGGGTGATCAAGGGTACGCGACCCATCTGGGTGCATGCCGTGTCTGTCGGTGAAGTGATGGCGGCCCATCCGCTTATCCGGGAGCTCAAGAAAAAGTATCCCCATCGGAAGCTCATTCTCTCCACGGTCACGGTCACCGGTCATTTTACGGCAAGTCGCAGGGTGCCGGAAGCGGATGCGATCTTCTATTTTCCTTTCGATTACCCCTGCATTATCCGCAGGGTCATCAAGGGCATCAACCCCGAGATCGTGCTGATTGCTGAAACGGAACTTTGGCCGAATTTCTTCCGGGAGCTCAAACGGCAGGGCATTCCCTCTGCCGTGATCAACGGACGGATATCGCCTCATTCCTATAAAAACTATCAGAAATTCAGAAAGTTTTTCGGAATGGTCTTTGACCAGGTGACGCTCTTTTGCATGCAGTCCGAGGAAGACGCTCAAAGGATCAGGGACATCGGCGCGGACCCGGGAAAAGTCATGGTGACGGGCAATCTTAAGTTTGACCAGAAGATTCTGGGGACCCAGGCCAATCCCGTCGCAATTTCTGCCGGCAGAAAGGTCATTACCGCGGGAAGCACGCACCGGGGAGAAGAGGCCGCTTTGCTCGAGGTTTTTACCCGGCTGCGCGAGAAGTATCCCAAGCTCCTCCTTATTATCGCGCCGCGTCATCCCGAGCGTTTCGACGAGGTGGAAGGGGTCATCAACAGCGCCGGATACGAATGCCAGCGCAGGACGTCTCTCCGCGGGCCGGTCAAGGACGTGCTGCTCCTCGATACGATCGGTGAACTACGGTCCTTCTATGCCGTGTGCGACATCGCTTTTGTCGGCGGCAGCCTCGTCAAGGTGGGCGGGCACAACCTGCTCGAACCGGCGGCAATGAAAAAGCCCGTCATCTTCAGCCGGTACATGTTCAATTTCAAAGAAATCTCCGAAGCCCTCATCTCCTCCGGCGGCGGCATCATGGTGAAAGACAAGGGTGAGCTCTATGCCGAGTTCAATGCCCTCCTGGCGGACGGCGAACGGGCCAAAAGCATGGGAGAGCGCGCTTTCAGAGTGATTGAGGCCAACACCGGCGCTGCAAAAAAAACCATCGAGGCCATCAGCAGGTTGATCGTTGCTCACTAAGTCCTTTGTCGAAGATCTGATGTACGGCAGAAGACAGTCGCCGTTTTTCGGCGCTGTTCTCTTTGCCCTCTCTCTGCTGTACGGCGCACTGATCCGTTTTCGTTCTATGCTCTTTCGGCTGAAGCTGCTTGGGAGCAACAAAGTTTCCTGCCCGGTCGTCTCCATAGGAAATATCACCCTCGGCGGCACCGGGAAAACGCCGGCTGTCATCGCTGTCGCGGAATTCCTGGCCAAAAGCGGGAAACACCCCGTCGTGGTCAGCCGCGGGTACGGACGCAGGGATGAATCGCAGGTGGAGGTCGTGGCAGACGGCCGTTCCCTACTTGCGAATGCCTCAACGGGCGGCGATGAACCGGTTCTGATCGCTTCAAGGCTTCCCCACGTGCCCGTTGTTGTGGGGAGCAACCGGTATCAAGCCGCTCAGCGCGCCCTTCAGCGGTTCCCCGTTGATGTGGTTATTCTCGATGACGGATTTCAGCACCAACGGCTCAGGAGATCTCTCGACATCGTCCTCGTGGACGCAACAGACCCCTTTGGCAATGGGAAATTGTTTCCTGCCGGCATTCTGCGTGAGCCGGTCTCGGCACTCGGACGCGCCCAGGCAATAATCGTCACCCGGACCGATAAAAAAGAGAGCATGGCCGGGCTCCTGGAATCCATCAGGCGCAATACGCAGGCGGAGATATTCACTTCTCGTCATCGGCCGCTTGACCTCGTGGATTGCTCCACCGGTGAAAGGAAACCCCTCACGGCCCTTCGCAATGTAAAGGCCCTTGCTTTTTCCGGTATCGCGCGGCCCCTGTCACTTACCTCCTTACTGACTTCACTCGGCGTCTCCATTGCAGCGGAAAGCGCCTATCCCGATCATCATCACTATCAGAGGTCGGACCTTGCCAACATCTTCAAGAAGGCCGCCGACGCCCAGGTCAACATGATCATCACGACGGAAAAAGACATGACTCGCCTTAAAGACCTGAGGCCGGAAGGGATCTGGGCACTTTGCATCGAACTTGAGGTTATTGAACGTAACGAGTGGGAGCAATTTCTTTCGAGGATATTATGAAGAAAGCTGTCTTTCTTGACCGGGATGGTACGGTAAACGAAGAGGTTGGCTATTTGAGCGCTGTTGCCGAGCTGCGCTTGATTCCCGGCGCCGGCGCGGCAATCAGGCGGTTAAACGACGCAAACCTCCTGGTCGTTCTGGTGACGAACCAGTCGGGGATCGCCCGCGGGTATTTCTCCGAATCGCGGCTCCACGAAATCCATGAGCGCCTCAAGCAGATGCTGCAAGATGACAACGCGCGGCTTGATGCGATTTATTACTGTCCGCACCATCCCACAGCAGGTAATTCGCACCATACCAAAGAGTGTGACTGCAGAAAGCCCGGGACCGGTCTTATTGATCGGGCCAGCCGGGACCTCGATATCGATGTGAAGCAATCCTATGTTGGCGGCGACAAGTGGAGCGATGTCGAGCTCGGCCAGAGGGCCGGCGCGCACTCCATTATCGTCAAGACCGGCTACGGGTCCGACGAGAAAGGGAACGCAAGACCTGCTCATCTCAAAGACCCCGATTTTATCGCCCATACCATCAACGAAGCCGCGGAGTGGATCATCGAACAGGTTAAAAAGGAC
>DAIDTZ010000441.1 GCA_027456925.1 Nitrospirota bacterium | reverse complement strand
ATCGATCAAGTATTCTCCCACGCGGCCCGCATTCGGGCACGGTCGCGCGGGAAATACGGATGTTCTATTGTTATTCGTACGCCCTACGGCGGCGGGGTAAAGGCGCTTGAGCATCATTCGGAAAGCACGGAGGCGCTTTTCTGCCACATGCCGGGCGTGAAGGTCGTCGTGCCTTCGTCTCCGCGCATCGCCAAGGGGCTGCTCATCTCCGCCATCCGGGACCCGGACCCTGTCGTATTTCTTGAACCGACGCGGCTCTACCGGCTCGTCAAGGAGGACGTTCCCGATATCGACTACACCGTTCCGCTGGGAAAAGCGCGCATCGTCCGGGAAGGGAAGGATGTCACGGTGATTGCCTGGGGAAGCATGCTCCAGCGGACCATGAAGTCAATCGAAGGCATGAATGTCGAGCTCGTCGATCTCATGACCCTTTCCCCCTTCGACGAGGAGACCGTGCTCCAATCGGTGAAAAAGACGGGACGGGTCGTGATCGTCCATGAAGCGCCTTCGATGTGCGGACTGGGGGCGGAACTTTCGGCGACAATAGCGGAGCATGCCATGCTTCATTTGAAAGCGCCCATTCTTCGGGTCACTGCATACGACGTTGTTCTGCCGTTGCCGAAGCTTGAGGATTACTATCTGCCCAATACGGCGCGGATCCGGAAGGCCATCGAGACGGTGATGCAGTATTAAAAGATCATTAAACCACGGGTTCGCTTTGCGAACACACAGATAAACACGGATGTGTTGATCAGATGCTTTTAACCGTGTGCGGCAAAGCCGCCTGTGGTTATAAACTCGTGAATTACACGACAGAGGATTCTGACCATGGCGTTTAATTTTGTACTGCCCGATCTGGGCGAGGGCATTGCCGAAGGCGAAATCAGGAAATGGCTTGTCAAGGCGGGTGATGTCGTCGAGGAGCACCAGGCTGTTCTCGAGATCGAAACAGACAAAGCGGTTGTGGAAGTCCCCGCGCCGAAAGGGGGAACGGTCCTCAGGATCTCCAAAGAGGAAGGCCAGACGGCGAACGTGGGTGACGTGCTGATGGTCATCGGCGAGGCCGGGGAGAAGATCGAAGAGCCGGGCGCGGCCGTTCCGGAGCAGAAACCTCAAGCCGCAGAACTGCAAAAATCGGTTTCCGTGGTCGGAGAGCTTCCGGAGGAAGAGGAAGAAGTGAAACCGGCGGTCAAAGAGCGGCCAAAAACCTCGCCCAGGGATGAGGGGCCGGGAAACGAAGGGGCAGGTGTCCTTGCCGTGCCTGCTGTGCGGGCGTTCGCTAAAGAGCAAGGAGTGAGTCTCGAGAAGATAAAAGGTTCAGGACCCGGAGGCAGCATTACGAAGGAGGACGTTCTCAAGGCTTCGCAGCAGCCCCAAAAGACGGAAGAAGCGTTTGGGGCCGTCGAGCGGGTCGCGATCCGGGGCTTGCGAAAGACGATTGCGAAGAATCTCCTATTTGCGCAGAAGACAGCGGCCTCGGTAACGGAAACGGAGGAGGCGGACATCACCGAGCTCTGGGACCTCCGGGAGCGGGAAAAGAAAATGCTCCAGGACAAAGGGATCCACCTGACCTTCATGCCCTTCTTCATCAAGGCCGTACAGCACACGATCATGGAGTACGCCCTGTTCAATGCATCTGTTGATGAGGAGCGTGACGAGATCATCGTCAAGAAGTTCTACAATATCGGCGTTGCCGTGGACACACCGGAAGGCCTGATCGTGCCGGTTATCAGGAACGTCGATAAGAAGACCGTGCGCGAACTTGCCGCGGAGCTCCAGGACCTGAGCCAGAAAGCCCGTGAGCGCACGATCAAGCTCGAGGACCTGAAGGG
Source organism: Nitrospirota bacterium (assembly GCA_027456925.1). Taxonomy (GTDB): domain Bacteria; phylum Nitrospirota; class UBA9217; order UBA9217; family UBA9217; genus JAJYKN01. The sequence goes on along the minus strand of DAIDTZ010000441.1, from coordinate 385 downwards.
GAGCACGTTCACGATCACCAACTACGGGGCCTTCGGCGCAGTGTTTGCCACGCCGATCATCAATTATCCGGACGTGGCGATCCTGGGCACGGGTAAAGTTGCTGACAAGCCCTGGATCAGGGAGGGCCGGATCGAGGTACGGAAAGTTCTCCCTCTTTCCCTTACCTTCGACCACCGGGTGAATGACGGGGCCGGCGCGGCGAAATTCCTTACGCGGCTTGTCGGATATCTCGAAGACCCCGCATCGTTATTCATCGAGAGCACCTAGGAACGCTTTCTCCGACTGACGGTGCTCAGGCGGAGTTTTTTGCTGCTCCTTTTTTCTCGATGCAAACATGAAATCAATATAGCCGATGATCTGCGTCTTTCCATCCTCCCTGACCTG